>JALZMG010000481.1 GCA_030858325.1 Actinomycetota bacterium
GCTCTCCGTCGACGGAGACGGACGCCTCGCGACCGCCGCAGTAGCCGACCGCGATCGTCGCCTCGCCGTCGGCCAACTCGACTCGCTGCTCGACGGCGGGGTTGTTGCGCCACCCGGCGGGGATGCCCGACTGCACCGTGGCTGCGACGCGGTTGGCAGCCTGTTCGGCCAGGGCGACGGCCGCGGCGGCGAGGCGCACGTCCCCGTCGATCCGTTCGCCGCAGGGGTGGTCGTCGAGAAACCCGGTGTGCAGGTCCCCGGCGACGAACGCGGGGTGGTCGAGGATGCGCACGAGTTGGTCGCGGTTCGTGACCGGCCCGTGCAGCCGCGCCGTCGCCAGCGCCGCCCGCAGCGTGCGAATCGCCTGCTCGCGCGTCGGGCCGTGGGCGATCACCTTGGCGACCATCGAGTCGTAGAACGGCGGCACCGTCGAGCCGGTGGCGACACCGCTGTCGACGCGCACGGCGGCGTCGTCGATGTCGAACGTCGTGAACACACCGGACGACGGTCGGTAGCCGGCGGCGGGGTCCTCGGCCGTCAGGCGGACCTCGATGGCATGGCCGTCGAGCGGCGCGTCGAGCGCGGCCGGCGGGAGTGCGCCGCCGGCGGCGACGATGAGCTGCATGGCGACGAGGTCGAGGCCGGTCACCAGTTCCGTCACGGGGTGCTCGACCTGCAGTCGCGTGTTCATCTCAAGGAACCAGAACGTCCCGTCGTCGCCGAGCAGGAACTCGACGGTCCCGGCGCCCTCGTAGCCGACGCTGCGCGCGGCGGTGATGGCCGCCGCGCTCATCCGCTGCCGGAGGTCGGCGTCGACAGCGGGCGACGGACACTCCTCGACGATCTTCTGGTGGCGGCGCTGGATCGAGCACTCCCGCTCGTGCAGCGAGACGACGTTGCCGTGGCGGTCGGCGAGGATCTGGATCTCGACGTGTCGGCCGCGCTCGACGTAGCGCTCGCAGAAGACACGGCCGTCGCCGAACGCGGCGACGGCCTCCCGCTCGGCGGAGGCGAGCGCGACGTCGAGCTCGTCGGGCGCGGTGACGATGCGCATGCCGCGTCCGCCGCCGCCGGCCGACGCCTTGACGAGCATCGGATAGCCGATGGTGGCGAGGTCGGTGGCACCCTCGACGGTCGAGTCGGGGAGGACGGGGACCCCCGCCGCACGCATCAGGGCCTTGGCCTCGATCTTCGAACCCATTGCCGCAATCGCCGCGGGTGGGGGACCGATCCACGTCAATCCGGCAACGATGACGGCAGTGGCGAAATCGGCCGACTCGGCGAGGAATCCGTATCCGGGATGGACGGCGTCGGCGCCTGCGCGGCGGGCCGCGTCGACGAGCAGGTCGGCACGCAGGTAGGTGTCGGCCGGCGCCGTGCCGGGCAGGCGCACGGCGACATCGCAGCTGCGCACGTGCAGCGCGTTGGCGTCGGCGTCGCTGAACACGGCGACGGTCCCGATGCCCGACCGGCGGCACGTGCGGGCGATCCGGCAGGCGATCTCCCCTCGGTTGGCGATGAGCACCGTGTGCATCATGGTTACATCCGGAAGACGCCGAAGCCGTCGTGGCGGCCCTCGACGACGTTGTTGTGGACGGCGGACAGGCAGATGCCGAGCACGGTGCGCGTGTCACGCGGGTCGATGATCCCGTCGTCGAACACGCGCCCGGTCATGAACAGCGCTAGCGACTCCCGTTCGATCTGGCCCTCGACGGCGGCGCGCATCGCCGCGTCGGCGTCCTCGTCGAACGGCCGGCCCATCGACGCCGCCGACTGGCGGGCGACGATCGACAGCACTCCGGCCAGCTGCTGCGGGCCCATCACGGCCGTCTTCGCGTTCGGCCACGTGAACAGGAAGCGCGGCCCGTAGGCCCGCCCGCACATGCCGTAGTTGCCGGCGCCGTAGCTGGCCCCCATGTTCACGGTCAGGTGGGGGACCGACGAGTTGGCGTCGGCATTGATCATCTTCGAGCCGTCCTTGACCATGCCCCTTTGCTCGTACTCCTTGCCGACCATGTAGCCGGTCGTGTTCTGCAGGAACAGCAGCGGCGTGTCGGTCTGGTTGGCGAGCTGGATGAACTGCGCCGCCTTGTGCGACTCCTCGTTGAACAGCACGCCGCGATGGTTGGCGAGCACACCGATCGGATAGCCGTGTAGGTCGGCGAACCCGGTGACGAGCGAGGCGCCGTAGCGCGGCTTGAACTCGTCGAAGTCGCTGTCGTCGACGAGCCGGGCGAGGACGTCGCGCGGATCGAACGGCACGCGCAGGTCGGCCGAGGGGATGCCGAGCAGCTCCTCCGCGTCGAAGCGTGGGAGGCGGCCGTCGCCTCGCGGAGCGGGGCCGCGCCGGCGGTGGTTGAGGCGACGAACGATCTGGCGGCCGAGCCGCAGCGCGTCGTGCTCGTCGGCCGCGAAGTAGTCGGCGAGACCACTGACACGGGCGTGCATGTCGGCGCCGCCGAGGCTCTCGTCGTCGCTCTCCTCACCCGTGGCCATCTTCACGAGCGGCGGTCCGCCGAGGAAGACCTTCGAGCGCTGGTCGATCATCACGACGTAGTCGCACATCCCCGGCACGTACGCGCCACCGGCCGTGGAGTTGCCGAAGACGAGCGCGATCGTTGAGACGCCGGCCGCCGAGAGGCGGGTGATGTCGCGAAAGCTCTGCCCGCCGGGGATGAAGATCTGCGACTGGTGGGGCAGATCGGCCCCACCAGATTCGACGAGGTAGATCAGCGGGAGCCGGTTCTCCCTGGCGATCTCCATCGCCCGCAACGACTTCGTGACGGTGGCGGTCGTGCTCGTGCCGCCGCGCACGGTCGGGTCGTTGGCGATGATCACACACTCGACGTCTTCGACGACGCCGACGCCGGTGAAGACGCCGGCGCCGACGGGGAAGTCGGTGCCCCATGCGGCGAGTGGCGACAGTTCCAGGAGTGCGCTGTCGCGGTCGACGAGCAGCTCGACGCGTTCGCGGCACAGCAGCTTGCCGCGCTGGCGGTGGCGGGTGAGGTACTTCTCGCCGCCGCCCTGGTTGACGAGCACCAGCTGGCGGTCGTGCTCAGCCAGCAACTCGAGCAGCGCGGCACGGTTGGCCTGGAACGCCTCGCTGCGCGCGTCGACGTGGCTGGCGAGCACGGTCATCAGCGGCCGACGCTACCCACCACGGCGATGAGCGATGAGAGGCGGAGCGACCCCGATCGCTCCTCGCCCCGACATCATGGGCCGGTGCTGTCGCTTGCCGTTGCCGCCGACGACCGCACGGGAGCGCTGGAGGTCGCCGCTGCCTGCGTCGACGCCGGTTGGGCCGGCGTGCCGACCGTCCCGTTCGGGGTCGAAGCGCCACCGGGCGCCGCCGACGTGCTCGTCGTCGATCTCGGCTCGCGCCACCTCGACCGGGACAGGGCGGCGGCCCGCGCTGTCTCGATGATGGAGATCGCCGCCGATCGCCACGCCCACAAGATCGACTCGCTCCTGCGTGGGAACTGGGCCGTCGAGTTGGTGTCCCGGGCGGGGACCGGACGACGCGTCGCCGTCGTGCCGGCGTTGCCGTCACAGGGCCGCTGGTGCCGCGGCGGGGTCGTCCTCGCCGACGGCACGCCGGTGGGCGCGGCGATCGGGAGTGATGCCCGCCAGGGCCCTCGGAGCAGTCGCCCGGCCGACCACTTGATCGAAGCCGGTGCGTCGGGTGTCGACGAGGTCGCCGGCCCAGCCGCGCTGGATCGGTGGCTGCGCAACTCGGGGACATCGTTCGCCGTCTGCGACGTCACGTCAAGCGACGGGCTCTTTGCGCTCGGCCGGCTCCTGGCGACCTGTCCCGACGTACTGGTCGCCGGCACCGCCGAGGCGATCGGTTCGCTGCTGGTGTCGCCGACACCTACACGGACGAGCCCACCGGTGCCCGTTGACGGGTCGGTCGTCGTCGTCTGCGGCAGCCTGCACGAAGCCGCCCGCGCCCAGCTGGGCGTGCTCGCCGGG
>JALZMG010000485.1 GCA_030858325.1 Actinomycetota bacterium
GGCGGGGACCGCGCTGCGACGTGTGCTCGACCGTGCGGCCGGCGCGCTCGGCGTCACCCTGCGGGCGCAGGCCCAGATCGACGGCGTGCGGCTGCTGGCGACACTGGCCCTCGACGGCCACGGCGCGGCGATCGTTCCGGCCACAGCCGTCCCCGGCGAGAGCAACCGCCGTGAACGCACGGCCCAGGTGCCGGGGCTGCCGCCGCGCGTCGTGGCGTTGGCCTACCAGCGTCGCCCCGCGCCGGGCGCGCCGACACGGGCCCTGTTCGAGGTGCTGCGGGAGACCGTCGCCGCGCTCGCCGAGGACCAACCGGGCGTCCGCCTGGGCAGCGCCGCGTTCCCACTCAGCCGGGCCGTGTGATGGCAGGTCGCGCGGCCACGGCGCCATCGGCACCGTTGTCCGCCGGCCGGACCGCTCCGATCGTCGTCGTCGGTGTGCTCGCAGGGTTCCTGGCCGGGCTGTTCGGCGTCGGCGGCGGCCTCCTCGTCGTGCCGGCGCTGGTGATGGCGACGGCGATGAGCCAGCGCCTGGCGCACGGGACATCGCTGGCCGCTGTCGTGCCGATCTCGCTGGCCTCGCTCGTGTCCTACGTCGCGCATGACAATGTGGACTGGACCGTGACGCTGTGGCTGGCGATCGGCGCCGTCGGCGGGGCGGTCGTCGGGACGAAGCTGCTGCACGTCCTGCCCCATCGCACGCTCGGGCTGGCGTTCGCCGCCGTCCTCCTGGCCTCCGCCGTGCGCCTGTTCATCGCCACTGAAGCCACCGGGCGCGACGAGTTGACGGTGCTCGGGGCCGTCGTGCTCGTCGCCATCGGCGTCGCCACGGGCATCGTCGCCGGGCTGCTCGGCGTCGGCGGCGGAATCGTCATGGTGCCGGCGATGATCCTGCTGTTGTCGATTCCCCCGGTCGTCGCCAAAGGCACGTCGGCGGCAGTCATCGTGCCGACGGCGATCATGGGCACGTGGCGCAACCGGCGCACGGGCAACGCCGACATGCGGGCGGCGACGATCGTCGGGCTGTCCGGCGTCGTCACCGCCGTGCTCGGCGGCTACCTGGCGGACAAGATGAGCGACGACCTCTCCAACATCCTGTTCGCCACGCTCCTCGTGCTCGTCGCCGCCCGCCTGCTGTGGCAGCTCCACCGAGAGCGCCGCCCGGAATAGCGGACCATCTATGGTCGGCCAGATGTCGATCGCCGCCCTGTCGCTGCGGCGAGGGACGACCGGACCGATCACTGCGGAGGTCCGCCACGTCGGAGGACGTGCCGTCGTCTGGGTCGAGCTCTCCGGCGCCACGCCGTCTGGCTTTCGTGGCGTGCCCCTTTCGTCGAGCAGCTCGGATGTCATCGTCACCGCGGCGTCGACGGCGCGCGGCGAGGGGCTGCCGCTGGTGGTCTTGATGGCCTCGACCGGCGCCGACATCGTCGAAGGCATCGACGCGCTGGAGGGTTGGGGGCGGGTGGCCAAGGCGCTCGTCGACTGCTCGGGCACCGTGCCGACGATCATGGTCGTCGACGGGCCGGCCGTGTCCGGTCCGGCGCTGCTGCTCGGCGTCGCCGACCTCGTCGTGATGACCGAGGCCAGCTACGCCTTCGTCAACGGCCCGGTCATGGTCGAGGAGTTCACCGGCGTGCGCGTCGGTGCCGGCGAGCTGGGCGGTTCGTCGCAGCTCGCCCGCCACGCCGGTGTCCCCAGCCTGGTCGTCGCTGACCGCGATCTCGCCGTCCAGGCCGTCGAGGACCTGCTCGCCTACCTCCCGTCGAGCGTCGATCACGAGCCGCCACGGTGGGAGCAGGACGATCCTCCGGAACGTCGATGCCCGGAAGCGGGGGCGCTGATCCCGCCGACGTCGACAGGTAGCTACGACGTGCGCACGGTCGCTGCGGCGATCTGCGACGAGGGCTCGCTGCTCGAGCTGCGGGGGCGGTGGGCACCGAACGTCGTGACCGCGTTGGCCACGCTCGACGGCCGCCCGCTCGGCGTCGTCGCCAACCAGCCGATGGCGCTCGCCGGCACGCTGGACATTCCCGCCTCCCAGAAGGCAGCGAGCTTCGTGTCGTTGTGCGACGCGTTCAACCTGCCGCTGCTCACGCTCGTCGACACACCGGGCTTCTACCCGGGCAAGGACCTGGAGTGGCGCGGCATGATCCGCCACGGCGCGCAACTCGTCCACGCCTACGCCCGGGCCACGGTGCCTCGTGTCTGCGTCATCCTGCGCAAGAGCTACGGCGGCGCCTACATCGTCATGGACTCGAAGACGATGGGCAACGACGTCTGCTTCGCCTGGCCGTGGGCCGAGCTCGCGGTGATGGGCGCCGGGCAGGCGGCGGCGATCCTCCAGCGCCGGGCGACACCGGAGGAGCGGGCGGCCTACGAGGCCGACTACGCCGAACGCCTCCTCAACCCCTACGTCGCCGCCGAGCGCGGCTACATCGACGCCGTGCTCGACCCCGCCGACACGCGCCGGGAAGTCGCCGCCGCCCTGGACGTCCTCGCCGACAAACGCGAACGCCTGCAACCGAGGAAACACACCAACGAACCTTGTTAGTGGTTCGCTCGCTCCAAGACTCGCTCACTCTCGTGTCTCGCTGCGGCCGGCGCCGCCGGGCCTTCGGCCCTACGCTCGACCTGACCATCCACGCTCACCGCGACCGGGCCGAAGCGGTCACGACGCTCGACGAGCCAGCGGCCAACGCGACGCAATGATCGTTCGCTCGCTCCAAGACTCGCTCACTCTCGTGTCTCGCTGCGGCTGGCGCCGCCGGGCCTTCCGGCGAGCGGAGTGTTTCGTGGGGCCCACCCCCCCGAAACACTCGCCCGGCAGCAAACACTCGGGCCGTCTGAAGCCCGGGCTCACCGGTGCCAGTAACGTGTTCCACGGGGAATCAAGACGCTGCACCGCACCGTGAGCGACGAAGGGAACCACGTGCCCGACACCATCACGATCACCGACGACCGGACGGGGAAGACGGTCACCGTCCCCATCGAAGACGGCGTCTTCCCGAGTTCTGCGCTGCGCCAGCTCGATCCCAGCCTGTTCATGTACGACCCGGCGTACCTGTCCACGGCGGCATGCCGATCGGACATCACGTACCTCGACGGTGATCAGGGCGTGCTGCGCTATCGCGGCTATCCGATCGAGCAACTCGCCGAGCACTCCACGTACCTCGAAGTTGCCTACCTGCTGCTGTACGGCGAGCTGCCGACGGAGTCGCAACTGGCGACGTGGACCTACGAGATCACCCATCACACGTTCATCCACGAGAACATGCGCAAGCGCTTCGTCGACGGCTTCCACTACGACGCCCACCCGATGGGCATGTTCGTCTCCTCGCTCGCCGCGCTGGGCACGTTCTACCCGGAGTCCAAGGACCTCGCCGACTACGACAACAAGCACAAGCAGATCCTTCGCCTTATCGCCAAGTCACCGACCCTCGCCGCCATGTGCTACCGGTTCTCGGTCGGGCTGCCGTTCTTCCTCCCCGACAACGCGCTGTCCTACCCGGCCAACTTCCTGACGATGATGTGGAAGATCGGCGAGTACGAGGTGCACCCGACGCTGGAGCGGGCGATGGACGTGTTGTTCATCCTCCACGCCGACCACGAGCAGAACTGCGGCACGACGGCGATGCGCGTCGTCGGATCGAGCCACGCCGACCCGTACTCGGCCGCGGCCGCCGCCGCCTCGGCGCTGTACGGCCCGCTGCACGGCGGCGCCAACGAGCAGGTCGTGCGCATGCTCGGCGACATCGGCTCGATGGACAACGTCGACGCTTTCATCGCCGACGTCAAGGCCGGCAAGGGCCGGTTGATGGGCTTCGGCCACCGCGTCTACAAGCACTACGACCCGCGGGCACGCATCATCAAACAGACCGCCTACGAGGTGTTCGACGTCACCGGCAAGAACCCGTTGCTGGACATCGCCTTGAAGCTGGAGGCGACGGCGCTCGAAGACTCCTATTTCGTCGACCGCAAGCTGTACCCGAACGTCGACTTCTACTCCGGGCTGATCTACCAGGCGATGGGCTTCCCCGTCGACATGTTCACGGTCCTGTTCGCGATCCCCCGCATGTCCGGGTGGCTGGCCCACTGGCAGGAACTGCTCGACGACGAGGACCAGAAGATCTCCCGCCCCCGCCAGTGGTACACGGGGGTCGGCGAGCGTGACTACACCAAGCTCGGCGATCGTTGACGATGCGTCCTCCGGCCGCCTGACCCCGGCCGCGGTCGACGACAGGTCAGACTGGCCCGGTGGCGACGCGACGACGGACCTGGCTCGGTGCGGCCCTTTGCGCCGCCGTCGCCGTTGCCGCCTGTGCCGATGGTGACGATGGTGACGACGCCGCGCCGATGACATCGAGCCCGGCGACGGCCGGGTCAGCGACGGCACCGGCGGGACCAGCACCGCCAGCCACAACCGATGCGCCGGCATCGACGATCCCCGAGGCCGGCCCCACCTCGGCCGACCCGACGTCATCGACGGCGCCGCCGGACTGCACCCCTGCCGCCGTAGACGGCGCCAGCGCCGACTGGGACGGCGGCGAGACCGTCGCCGCCACGGAGATCGGCGCCACTCCCGACGGGCTGCCAGTGCGCGCCGTCGTCTACCCTGGACCGGCGGAGACCGGGAACCCGTGGACGCAGTGGGGCCAGGGCATCGTCACCACCGCCGGGCACTTCCTGTCGGCGACCGGCGACCACCTCGGCGCCGACGGCAACTCCTACCTGTACGACTATGACCCGGCCGTCGGTGAGCTGACGATGATCGGCGACGTACTCTCCCTCGTCGACCATCAACCGGGCGCCTGGGGCTACGGCAAGATCCACGCCCAGATGATCTCCGGCCCGTGCGGTGAGGTCTACGTCACGACGTACTGGGGCACGCGCACAGACCTCGCCTACGGCGACGGTTACGACGGCGACCTGCTGTTGCGGCTCGATCCGGCGGCGCGCACGACGACCGTGCGCGGTGTCCCCGTGCCCGGTCACGGGATCCCGTCGCTCGCCGGCTCACCGGACGCCGGCACGCTCTACGGCGAGGCCACCGAGCCGACGTCGGACCCCGACGGCGGATCGTTCTTCGCCTACGACATCGCCAGTGGTGAGACGACGATTGTCGACGACTCCGCGGATCACGTCGGGTTTCGCGCGCTCGCCGTCGACGCCGACGGAGGGGCGCTGTTCACGATGCCCGAGGGACACCTCACGCGCTACGACCCGCAGTCGGGGGAGACCGAACGGCTGCCGGACGCGCTGCCTGGCACGTCCTTGCGCGCGGCCACCGCGCCGGCGCCCGACGGCACCGTCTACGGCGTCACGCAGAGCCCGGCCCGCTTCATCGCCATCCGCCCCGGCGGCACGGTCGAGGACCTCGGGGAGGCCCCCGGGTACATCGCCTCGCTGGCGATGGAGCCCGACGGATCGACCGTGTACTTCGTGCCGGGCGCCCACGGCGACGCCTGGAAGGAGAACACGCCGCTGTACGCCCTGGACACGGCGACTGGCGACCAGCGCGTCGTCGTCGAGCTGAACCCGATGACGGAGGAGGCACTGGGCCTGACCGCGGGCGGCACCTACAACCTCGCCCTCGACGCCGCCGCCCGGCGCCTGTTCGTCGGTCTCAACGCCGGTCCCGCCGACGAACGCGAGGACACGACGTTCGGCGACGTCGTGCTCGTCGAGGTTGCGCTGGCACCGCCGTCCGCCGAGCCCGGCGAGAACACGGGCACCGAGACCACCGCCGCCCGCGCCACGACGGTGATCGACGGTGGGGATATCCAGGCGTTGCAGTGCGTCGCGTTCGCCACTGCCGAGCGCGCCGACAGCGGCGACGACGGCAGGGCCGACGGCCCGGTGTGGGAGGACGCCACGTCCGTGTCGGGCCTGGAGGACGCGCTCGTCGGGATGATGGGCCACGCCGCGGCGTGGGGTGACCTCGACGGCGACGGCGGGAGCGATCTGTTCGTCGGCACGTTCGCCGACCGCCCGGTCGAGGACTACGCCGAGCGCGGCGCCGACGGGCCGGCACCCGATGTCGTTCTGCGCGCGGACGGCGGCGGCGGCTGGACCACCACCGAGACGCCGTTCGAGCTCGGGCGCACGAGCGGCGCCGTGTTCGCCGATCTCGACGTCGACGGCGACGTCGATCTCGTCGCCGCCCGCAACACGACGAACAAGTCCGAGGTGCCGACCGTCATCCTGGGCAACGACGACGGCCGCCTGGAGACCGTCGACGACAGCGGACTCGACGCGCAGTCACCGGGCCGTTCGATCGGTGTCCTCGACGTCGACGTCGACGGCCTCCCCGACCTGCTCGTGCTGGAGGACCGCTTCCGCGGTGAGTCGAGTCGCCTGTACCGCAACGTCGGCAACCTGCGCTTCGAGCCCTTCGACGGCGCCGGCTGGCCAGACGACGTCCACGGGCTCGGTGTCGGCACGGGTGACCTCAACGGCGACGGGCTCACCGACGTGGTCGTCGGCGGGTCCAACCGCGTGTTCGTCGGGACCGGCGACGGCCTGCGCGAGATCACGGACGCCATCGCCCCGTGGCAGTTCGACGGTGACGAGGACGACGCGGCCGGCGTGGCGCTCGGCGACGTCGACAACGACGGCGATGCCGACGTCGTCATCGGCCAGCACTTCAATTCGACGATCGACGGAGACGGCGGGCCAGGCGGCGAGGCACCGGTGCGGTTGTACCGCAACGACACCGGCGGTCCCGGCGAGGACCCCGTGCTGGTCGACGTGACCGCCGACGCCGGGCTGATCGGATTGCCGACGAAGGCCCCTCACGTCGCACTCGTCGACCTCGACAACGACGGGTGGGTCGACCTGCTGACGACCGCGTCGGTCGGCGACGGCGCAGCGCCGGCCGTGTTCATGAACGACGGCGAGCCCGGGGCTGGTCCGTCGTTCACCCCGCCGGAGGGGCTCGGGGACGACCAGTATTGGGTCACCGGGCCGACCGCCGACGTCGACGCCGACGGCCGGCTCGACGTGTTCCTCGTCGAGTGGGACCCGGCCCTGCCGAGCCGGTTGCTGCTCAACCGCACGCCGGCGGGCAACGCCCTGCAGATCGTCGTCGACGAGACACTCGGTGGCGGCCCGGGCACGGTCGTCGCGGCCTACGAACCCGGTGGTGCCGGCGACCCCGGCCAGCTCGTCGGGCGCGTCGAGATCAGCCCGACGCAGGGGTATTCCGGCGGGGTGGACGTCGTCGCCCACCTCGGCCTCGGCGCGCGGGAGTCCGTCGACGTCGTCGTCATACCGCCGGCTCCGCACGATTCCTTCCAGCTGCTCGGCGTCGCCGCCGGCCAGCGCCTGCGGCTGCCTGGCGGCTGCTGAGCGCGGTCAGCCGGCTGCCGGCGGTGAGGGGTTGGGGCAGAAGAACGGCTCCGGGCGACTGCCTCCGGCGTGGTACTCGAAGCGCGTCCCGTCCAGCTCGAGCACCAGCCGCACGCCGTCCGTGAGGACCTGCATGTAGGCCATGCCCGGCTCGAGGCAGCCGAGCGACGAGTCGGGCCACGTCACGTTCTCCTCGCCGACCACGGTGATCGCCCCGGGATCGACGCTCTCCCGCGCGGCCAGGTCGGCGACAGCGGCGGCGGCGTT
The DNA here is from genome assembly GCA_030858325.1 of Actinomycetota bacterium. Classification (GTDB taxonomy): domain Bacteria; phylum Actinomycetota; class Acidimicrobiia; order Acidimicrobiales; family Ilumatobacteraceae; genus JALZMG01. The sequence continues at coordinate 7,615 of JALZMG010000485.1, forward strand.
GGCCGACGGCGGCCCGGGCGGCGGCGGGGCGATGGCGTCACCGGCTGGGTCGGGGAC
>JALZMG010000091.1 GCA_030858325.1 Actinomycetota bacterium
GACGTCCCCTCGCTGCAACGTGTGCTCGAGCTGCTGCAGTCGGGGCCGCCGAGCGGCGACGAGGGGATCGGGCTGCAAACAGCACTGCCGCGCAACATCGTCAACGTCGTCACCCGGTCCGGCGGCGTGGCCACCGTCGATCTGGTCGGCGAGGCCTACGAGCGCATCGATCCGGAGGACGAGTTGCCGGCGATCGCCCAGATCGTGCTGACGCTGACCAGGCAGTCGGGCGTCGGGCAGGTCCGCTTCACGCTCGACAACGAGCCGCTGCCGGTGCGCCTCGGCAGCAACCTCGTCAGCCGCCCCGGCGAGCCGGTGTCCGGCGACGACTACGCCGTCTTGCTGGCCACCGACACGTCGACGGCCTCGGTCCCACCGGAGACGACCGTCCCCACGGCGACGACGCAGTCCAGCGAACCGCCGCCACCGCCGAGCGACGTCCCGCCCCCGACGACCACCTGACCCCCGGATTCGACATTCTCATTGGATCTGGGGGTTCCACAGCGAGGAGAACTCTCCGCAGAATCGCCCTCCGGCCTCGGCGCTCGGCGCGGCGTCAGTACCCGAGGCGCTCGACGCGGTCGGGGCGGCGCTGCCAGTCCTTGTCGACCTTGACCCGCAGCTCGAGGTACGTGCCGGCGGGGAGCTGCAGGCGGGCCTGCTCGCCGACCTGCTTGAGCACACTGCCACCACGACCGATGACCATGCCCTTCTGACTGTCACGCTCGACGGCGATCTCAACCGTGATGTGGTTGCCCTCCCAATCGACGACGCGCGTGGCGATGGAATACGGCAGCTCGTCGCGGGTCACGGCGAGGAGCTGCTCACGGACAAGCTCGGCGACCCACTGCTCCTCCGGCACGTCGCGCACCGTGTCGGCGGGGAAGAACGACGGCCCCTCGGGCGCTTGCGCCACCAGGTGGTGGACGAGCGCGTCGAGGCCGGCACCGGTGCGCGCGGACACCGGGAAGTAGGACTCGGCGTCCAGCTCCGCGGCGGCGGCGAGCTGGCCGAGCACGACATCGCGCCCGACCCGGTCGATCTTGTTGACGATGACCACCGCCCGCCCCAGCTCGAGGTGGCCGGCGACCCAGCGGTCACCGCTGCCGAACGGCTTCGTCGCGTCGAGCACGAGACAGGCGACGTCGACACCGGCTTCGACCTCGCCGACGCTGTCGATCGCCGTGGCATTGACCTTTCTGCCGAGCGCCGTCACCGGCTTGTGCAGGCCGGGCGTGTCGACGAACACGAGCTGCGCATCCGGCCGCGTCAACACGCCGCGGATGCGGTGGCGCGTCGTCTGCGGCTTGTCCGACACGATGCTCACCTTGGCCCCGCAGATGGCGTTGACGAGCGACGACTTGCCGACGTTGGGCCGGCCGACCAGCGTCACGAATCCCGAGCGCACGACCTCCATGATGCGGCCACCGCAAGCTCGTTCCTCGCCAGGGTGTCGAAATCGCGCCATCCACTTCCCTACGACGCCATCCCCGGCCTGGTGATGCGCCGCCGCAAGCTCGTTCCTCCGGCGTGCCAGATTCCGGCCGCCCCGACCGATCCAGCTCAGCCGTCGACATCTGCGCCGACCACCACCGTTGGCGCCAGCCGTCGCATCGTCATCACGAGCACGCCGACACAGACGAGCGCGATGCCGGCGATCTCGGGGCCACCCAGCGGCTCGTTGAGGAAGATCCATCCGAGCACGGGGATCTGCACGACCATCGTCGTGTTGATCGCCGCCGACTCGGTGGCGCTCAGATGCTGGAGGGCGCGATTCCACAGCGTGAACGCCACGGCGGTGTTGACGACCGCCAGCCAGGCGATGATCAGCCAAGCGCGCAGGCTGATCGGCGGGATCCCGCTCGTCGCCACGCCGGCCGCCAGCAATACGACGGCACCGACCGACATGCTGACCGCAGTGACGAGCCGCGGGCTGATGACGGAGGTGCGGTTCACGCTGCGGCCGAGCAATGCCGACGCCGTGTTGGCGCCGAGGCCGACGAGCGCGGCGGCAAGGCCAACGGCGGTGGCGCCGAGGTCGCCGGCGAAGTACGCCGGCGATCCGGCGATGATGACGATCCCTCCGATCCGCTGGGCCCGCGATGTCGGCTCACCGAGGACGACGAACGACAGCAGCGCGACCATCAATGGTGTGGTGGCCAGCAGCAGGCTGGTGGTCGCCGCCGGCTGGGCGTCGATGGCCACGAACTGCGCGCCCTGGGTCAGGGCGTACATGACGACACCAAGCACGACGAGTCCCCGTACCTGGGCCCTGTCCAGCGTTGCGATCGCACCTCGTTCTCTCCCCGCGGTGACCCAGGCGACGACGACGACCGCCGCCAGCGCGTAGCGCAGGCCGGCGAACATGACAGGCGGCAGCGACTCGTCGTCGAGACCGACACGGATGAGCACCCATGACGTGCTCCACAGGAACGTGACGAACAGGGCGAGCAGGGCGGCGCCGACGCGGCGGTCGGCGCTGTGGTCGGCGTTGCGTCGCACGGCATCTCGGATCTCCAGGAAGTTGGCACGCGTGGGGTCGTGCCGACGTTCTCCCCTCGAGGCTTTTGTCCGTTGAGGTGCGAGCCGATGTGTGGCCTTCTGTGCCGCTCGGTCTCGGCCCGGCGCAGCCGGCGGAACCCTAGGCACCCTTCTGGTCGACGGGACAGACCGTATCGTGCGCAGGCGATGCGACTGGCCATTGACCTCGACGGCGTCGTCTGCGACTTCAACGCCGGCTGGATGCGCCTGCACGCCGACGAGTTCGGCAGCGAGTTGCACCCGGAGATGGTGACGGGATGGAACGGCCTGCACGAGCTGGCCGGATTCGCCGACATGGACGCGTTCTGGCGCTGGGGGCAGAGCACCGACGACCGCCCGTCGATCTTCCGCCACCTCGAGCTGTATCCGGATGCCGCCGAGACGCTGGACGCGCTGGCCACCACGGGTCACGAGATCGTCATCGTCACGGCCAAGCCGGAGTGGGCGATCCCCGACACGTTGCGGTGGATCGCCGACCATCGCCTGCCGACGAGGGAGATCCACATCCGCTACCGCAAGCACGACGTCGACTGCGACGTGTACCTCGACGACGCCCCCGGCGTGCTCAACGACCTCGTCGCCCACCGCCCGGCGGCAGTCGTGTGCCGGATGATCCGCCCGTGGAACGTCGCC
>JALZMG010000094.1 GCA_030858325.1 Actinomycetota bacterium
GTTCACCGGTCTGAAGGGTGAGTACGTCCCGGTCGCCGACACGGTGTCGTCGTTCGAAGCGATCGTCAACGGCGACCTCGACGAGGTGCCCGAGCAGGCGTTCCTCAACGTCGGCAGCGTCGAGCAGGCGATGGCGAAGGCGAAGATCCTGCAAGAGGGGTCGGGGTGAGCCGCGTCGCTCACTGCGAGCGAGCGAGCGCCAGCGAGCGAGCGGCCACCAACGGCCTGCGTGGCCGGGGAACGCAATGAACGTGGCCGTCGTCTCGCCGGAGCGGGTGCTGTTCGATGGCGAGGCCACGCAGGTCATCACGCGTACGACCGAGGGCGACGTCGCGTTCCTCTCCGGACACGCCCCGTTCGTCGGCGCGCTGGCCGAGGGCGAGACGCGCGTCTTCCTCGCCGGCGGCGAGGTCAAGTCGTTCGACATCGACGGCGGCTTCGTCGAGGTCTCCAACGACACCGTGAGCATCCTCACCACCTAAGACGAGTCGTTCGGGAACCCGTCCGGGCGGTGGGGGCGTCCAACGTTCATGATGCGCCCCCGGGCCGTGCTCGTCGCCGTCACCGTGGCACTGGCCGCGTGCGGTGCGGCAGATCCGGCGTCGTCGCCGGTTTCGGTGTCGCCGACGAGCTCGGCCGACCGAGTGGCGACGACAGCGGTGCCGTCGCCGCCGCCTGCGTTCGTGATGTGCTCGGACGTGCCGCGACTGGAGGCACCGGGCGAGTGGTACCGCGACGAGCCGGTGTACGTCGGCAACGAGATGCCCCTCGAGGACGTGCGGGAGTGGGCCGCGTCGCGGCCCGGCTACGCCGAGATCTGGATCGACCGTGACCACTTTGGCTGGATCACTGTCGCCTTCACGGCCGATGCGGCCGCCCGGCAGGCCGAAGTGGAGGCCGAGTTCCCCGGCGTCGGCGTGGTCGCCGTCGATGTGCCGACGTCGTTGGCCGATCTCGGTGCGCTGCAGGAAGAGGTCGTCGCTCGGCTGGTTTCGGCCGACGTGCCCTTCGCCGGGATGGGTACCGTTGTGACGAGGTGGCGGCTGGGCATCACGGTCAACGCCGCTGACGAGCGGTTGGCGCCGGCGCTTGCCGGCCTTCCCGCCACCCAGATGTGCATCGAGGACACCGGCGAGCCCGTGCCGGACGGCCCACAACCGACGGAGGGTGATGGGTGGCGGTTGCTCGGCGACGAGCTCGTCGGGCAGGCGCACCGCACGGGCATCGCCACCCACGAGGAGCAGTACATCGAGCTGTGGCGGGCGATCGGGATGGAGGGGGCGCGGCCGGCTGTCGACTTCGAGACCGAGGTCGCCATCTGGTTCGGCGCCGTCTACGGCTCGAGCTGCCCGATCCGCCTCGACGACGTGGTCTTCGAACTGGACGTCCAGCGCCCGCTGCTGAGCGCCGTCATCGTCGTTCCGGGCGGGACAGGCGCGTGCACGGCCGACGCCAACCCGCACGCCTACGTGGTCGCCGTCGAGCGGGATCGTCTGCCACCGGGGTCGTTTGCCATCCAACTCGGCTCCGACGACCCGCCGCTCGGCGCGCCGGAGGAGCGCACGCTCGTCGACGCCGACCTGTCGGGGCTCGGCGTCGTGGCGACTGATCGACAGATCGGCCCGGATCCTGCGCTGTTGGCCGCAGCGGGTGAGCAGCCGCCGACGGTCAGTGGCGACGTGATCGAGCCGGGGTATCCCTGGAGATTCGAGCTGTACGTGCACTGCGGGATCGGCGTGCTCGGCCAGCTCAACGGCGTGTGGTGGATGACCGACGAGGGTGGGGGCCGTCTCGACGACGTCCCCGACCGATGGGCGCCGCTCGTGGCTGATGGGGAGCAGACGATCGTCGTCGAGGTCCTCATGACCGAAGGGCCGGCGCCGACGCTCACGGCCACTGCCGCGGGCTACTCGGTGACCTACCACCCCGTCCCGCCCGACGCCGTCCCCGGCTGCGACTGACGACCAGATCATCGCGGCGGGGGCGGAGGTAGGTTCCGGGGGCATGGCTGCCTCGCTCCCGTTCACGTCCGCGGTCGTCACCGGGGCGTCCAGCGGGATCGGCGAGGAGATGACGCGCCAGCTCGTGACCGCCGGGGCGTCGGTCGTCGTCGTGGCCCGCCGGGCCGACCGGTTGGAGGCGCTGGCCGCCGAGCTGGGCGGCGTCGAGGTGCTGGCGGCCGACCTCGGCACTCGTGACGGTCAGGACGCCGTGGCCGCGCGGATCGCCGACGGTGAGCGTCCCGTCGACCTGGTCGTCAACAACGCAGGGTTCGGCACGAGCGGTGCGTTCCACGAACTCGACGCCGACCGGTTGGCCGACGAGGTCGAGCTGAACGTCGCCGCGCTGACCCGGCTGTCCCACGCCGCACTGGCGGTGATGGTGCCCCGCCGACGCGGGTGGCTGCTCAACGTGGCGAGCGTCGCCGGGTTCCAGCCGGCGCCGCGCCTGGCCGTCTACGCGGCGACCAAGGCGTACGTCGTCAGCCTCAGCGAGAGCCTGCACCAGGAGGCGTCGACCGCCGGCGTCAAGGTCAGCGCGCTCTGCCCGGGCCTGACGAAGACCGAGTTCCAGGCCGTCAGCAACACCGGTCACTACCAGTCGTCCTTCCCCGAGTTCGCCTGGACGACCGTCGAGGACGTGGTGACCGCCGGGCTGGAGGGTGCGGCGAAGGGCCGGGCGATCATCGTCCCCGGCGTGTTCTACAAGACGATGGCGGCGGCCGGCTCCGTCACCCCGCGCTGGCTGAAACGAGCGCTGTCCGGCGCCGTCCAACGCCAATGACGCCGTTCTGTCCTTTCGAACCGGCCGGATCCGGCCGGTTCGAAAGGACAGAAGCGTCTTCGTCAGCGGTAATCGATGTCGGAGAGGGCGGAGAGCTTGTCGATCTGGTGGTTCGCCTTGATCCGCCGGACGGTGCCGCTGCGCGAGCGCATGACGAGGCTCTCGGTCGT
>JALZMG010000095.1 GCA_030858325.1 Actinomycetota bacterium
GCGCTACCGCGAGGGACTCCACGCCGGACTGTCGCCGCGGGCGGCGACGACGCAGGCCATGGCCACGGCCGGCCGCTCCGTCGTGTTCGCCGGGCTCACGGTCGTGCTGTCACTGCTCGGCATCCTGCTGATCGGGCTGGCGTCGCTCTCCGGGCTGGCCATCGCCGCGTCGGTGACCGTGCTCGTGACGATGATCAGCTCGATCACGCTGCTGCCAGCGCTACTCGGTGTCGCCGGACCACGCGTCGAGGTCACGCGCTGGCGCGGTGTCGTGATGGCCGGCTTCGCCGCGCTGGCGCTGCTTGGCGTCGGGATCGGGGCACCGGCCTTGAGCGCCGGCGGCGCCGTGCTGGCGGTCGTCACCGGGCTGGTCAGCTTCGTCGTGCCCGCACTACGGCGCACGGTTCCCCGACGCGTGGTGAAGCCCGTCGAGGAGACGCTCGCCTACCGCTGGAGCCGCACGATCCAGCGCAATCCCGGCCGGTGGCTGCTGGCGGGGACGCTCGTGCTCCTCGTGCTGGCGTCGCCGATCATCGGCCTGCGGCTCGGCGTCTCCGACGAGGGCAACGCGCCCACCGAGACCGCCACACGCCAGGCGTACGATCTCCTGGCCGAAGGCTTCGGCGACGGGTTCAACGGGCCGTTCGTGATCACCGTGCAGCGGGGTGCCGATGGCTCGCTCGGCGGTCTCGAGGCACTGCGCGACGTGCTCGCCGCCACGCCCGGCGTCGCCGCCGTCACCGAACCGACGGTTGACGACCCCGAAGCTCCGGGTGCCGCCGTCATGACGCTGATCCCGACCAGCGCGCCGCAGGACGAGGCGACGACCGATCTCGTCGGCACGCTACGCGACGACATCATCCCCGCCGCCGTCGTCTCGTCCGGCCTCGACGTCAACATCACCGGCACCGCCGCGGCCAACGCCGATTACACCGAGTACCTCGGCGGACGCCTCATCGTCTTCTTCGGTGCCGTCCTCGCGCTGTCGTTCCTGCTGTTGATGCTCGTCTTCCGCTCGGTGCTCGTGCCGCTCAAGGCCGTCGTGATGAACATGCTGTCCCTGGCCGCTGCGTACGGCGTCGTCGTTGCCGTGTTCCAGTGGGGTTGGGGTGCCGACATCTTCGGCGTCAGCGGGGCGCCGATCGAGGCGCCCCTGCCGGTCATCCTGTTCGCCATCGTCTTCGGCGTGTCGATGGACTACGAGGTGTTCCTGCTCTCCCGTGTTCGCGAGGAGTACGCCAAGACCGGCGACGCCGCACGATCGGTTGCCGACGGACTGGCGTCGACGGCACGGGTCATCACCGCCGCCGCGGCGATCATGATCGTCGTCTTCGGCTCGTTCGTGCTCGAAGCCGATCGCAGTTCGAAGCTCTTCGGCTTCAGCCTCGCACTGGCGGTGTTCCTCGACGCCACGGTCGTGCGGATGCTGCTCGTGCCGGCGACGATGGAGCTGCTGGGACACAGGAACTGGTGGATACCGAAGTGGCTCGACCGGCTGCTCCCCCACGTCGCCGTCGACCAGGACGTGCCGATGCCCCATGAGCCCGACGCCGCGCCCGAGATCGTTCCCGAGCTCGAGTCCGTCCCCGCCGGGCCACGCGAGCGCGTGGGCGTCTGAAGGAGGCCACGATGAAGGCGATCACCCAAGACACATACGGGTCACCAGACGACGTCTTGGAACTCCGGGACATCGACACTCCGGCGATCAAACGCGACGAGGTCCTCCTCGAGGTCCACGCCGCCTCCGTCGCCGGCGACGACTGGCACCTCGTGCGCGGCGAGCCCTACGCCGCCCGGCTCGTCACGGGGCTGCGCAAGCCGCGTCACCGTGTTCCGGGACGTGACGTCGCCGGGAGGGTGCTCGCCGTCGGCTCCGCCGTCACCGAGTTCGGACCGGGCGACGAGGTCTTCGGCTGGTGCGCCGGTGCGTTCGCCGAGCATGTCGCCGTGCCCGCAGCCAATCTGGGCCACAAGCCGGTGAACCTGACGCTGGCGCAGGCCGCCGTCGTTCCGGTCTCCGGACTCACCGCCTTACAGGCCGTGCGTGACGCCGGACGCGTCCGGCCCCACCAGCACGTGCTCGTGATCGGTGCGTCGGGCGGTGTCGGCACGTTCGCCGTGCAGACCGCCAAGGCGTTCGGCGCCCGTGTGACGGGCGTGTGCAGCACGACGAACACCGACCTCGTGCGCTCGATCGGCGCCGACCACGTCATCGACTACACGCTCGAGGACTTCGCCCAGCGCGCCGGGCACTACGACGTCATCATCGACCTCGTCGGCAATCGCTCACTCGCCGATCTGCGGCGTGCGCTGACCCGACGCGGAACGCTGGTCCTGATCGGCGGGGCAGGAGGCCAGTGGTTCAAGGGCACGCACCGCTTTCTCGGTGCCCTCCTCCTCTCCCCGTTCGTCCGCCATCGGCTGCGCCCGCTCGTCCACCGCGGCCGCGCGCGGGACCTGGCGACGCTGCAGGAGCTCATCGAAGCGGGAAAGCTGACGCCGGTCGTCAGCGCCCACTTCGGCCTGGCCGAGGTACCGGACGCGATTCGCCACTTCGCCAACGGCCATGCCCGCGGCAAGGTCGCCATCACGATCTGATCCCCGTTCCGCGTCGCAAAACGATGTCAGCGTCGCGGAATCACCCCAACCACAGGAGATGACAGATGCAATCCATGACCACCACCCACCCCGTCCAGTTCACCGTTGACTACCCCGACCGTCGACTCGACCGGGTCTCCAGTCTGTTCCGGCTCGTCTTCGCCGTTC
>JALZMG010000102.1 GCA_030858325.1 Actinomycetota bacterium
ACATGGACGAGGCGCGCATCCAGACCATCATCGACCAGATCCGTGACGACGCCGGCCTCGACGTGCCGGAGGATCTCGTCGCCAGCGACCTGTTCACGAACGAGTTCATCGACGAGAGCATCGGCCTCTGACGCCTCCGTCGGCAGCGCGATGAGCGATGCGCCTGGCGCGCTCATTGCGACGGCGTGCGCGGGTGTCAGAAGCGGTAGTGCGCGAACGCCCGGTTCGACTCGGCCATCTTCTGCGTGTCGTCGCGACGCTTCATCGCCGCGCCAAGACCGTTGGCGGCGTCGAGCAGTTCGTTGGCCAGGCACTCGGCCATCGTCTTCTCGCGGCGGTTCCGGGCGAACTCGACGATCCAGCGGATGGCCAGCGTCGTCGAGCGGCGGGGACGGACCTCGATCGGCACCTGGTACGTGGCCCCGCCGACGCGGCGGCTCTTGACCTCGAGCGGCGGCTTGACATTGTCGATCGCCCGCTTGACGGTGGACAGCGGCTCCTCGCCGGTCTTTGTGGCGATGATGTCCATGGCGTCGTAGACGATGCGTTCGGCAAGGCTGCGCTTGCCGCTGAGCATGACCTTGTTGACGAGCTGCGTGACGAGCGCCGACCGGTACGTCGGGTCGGCGACCAGCTCGCGACGGGGTGCGGGACCTTTGCGGGGCATCTCTCTCAGCCTTACTTGTCGGCCTTGGCGCCGTAGCGGCTGCGCGCCTGCTTGCGATTCTTCACTCCGGCCGCGTCAAGGGCGCCGCGGATGATCTTGTAGCGAACACCTGGCAGGTCGCGTACGCGCCCGCCGCGGACGAGCACGATCGAGTGCTCCTGCAGGTTGTGGCCCTCACCGGGGATGTAGGCGGTGACCTCGACGCCGCTCGACAACCGCACGCGGGCGACCTTGCGTAGGGCGGAGTTCGGCTTCTTCGGCGTGTTCGTGTAGACGCGTGTGCACACCCCGCGGCGCTGCGGCGAGCCCTTCAGGGCCGGGGTCTTGCTCTTCGTGAACTTCGAGCTGCGGCCCTGGCGGACCAGCTGCTGGATGGTGGGCACTCGTTACCTCTTCCACCGGTGACGACCACCGGCTCGACGACCTGCGTCCGCGGCACCACGCATCGGGAAATGGGCCCGAGAGCTGCCTGGCGCAGGACCCTGCAATGTTAGGGGCGGCCACCTGCGACGACAACCGGAGCGAGCCGTCGGGCCAACCCGCCTGAGCGGCTCGGCGTGCGACGATTGACGGGTGGAGGACGTGGAGCGGATCGTCGTCGTCATCGAAGACGACGGCGACATCGCCGCGCTCGTCGAGATGTACCTGCGGCGCGCCGGCTTCCGTCCCCTGCTGGCGCCGACGGGCGAGCGCGGCGTGGAACTCGCCGTCGAGCGCCAGCCCGTGCTGGTCGTCGTCGACGTCGGGCTGCCCGGGATCGACGGCTTCGAGGTGTGTCGCCTCTTGCGCCGGCGATCCGATGTGCCGGTGCTGTTCCTGACCGCCCGCGACGCCGAGGTCGATCGCGTCGAAGGATTCGCGCGAGGCGGCGACGACTACGTCGTCAAGCCGTTCTCGCCGGCCGAGCTGGTGGCCAGGGTCGAGGCCATCGTGCGCCGTGGCCGTGCTGCGCCGCAGGAAGAGACGGTGTTCGCGCTCGCCGGCGGCGTGCGCCTCGACGTCGCTGGACGCACGGCGAGCGTCGACGGCAGCGCCGTCGCGCTGACCGGGCGCGAGCTCGACCTGCTCGCCTTCCTCGCCCGCAACCGTTGCCTCGCGCTGTCGCGCCGTCAGCTCATCGACGGCGTCTGGGGACCCGACTTCGACGGCGACGAACGCACCGTCGACGTGCACGTCCGCCAGCTGCGCCGCAAGCTCGGCCCGGCGCTCGCGCTCGCCACCGTCTGGGGCCACGGCTACCGCCTCGGCTAAGCGGCTGGCGTTGCGCCAGCCGTGCGGTCGGCAACTTGCGGCCACGCGTTCACGTGCGCGGACGTTCTCAAACCGTGATCTGGGCGCGGAGGTTCTCGCCCTCGATTCTGGGAATCTCCGCGCCCAGATGCCCCGTTGGGAACGTGCGCGCAGCTCCAACCCGGAGCCCCGAGCCGACGACCAGGCCCGTACGTCCGAGACCCTCAGACGAGTGTCAGGGGCGGGGGGGCGCCGGGGAGGATGTCGGCGGCCTCGATGCCGAGCACGCCCTCGAGCAGGCCGCCGTAGACG
>JALZMG010000105.1 GCA_030858325.1 Actinomycetota bacterium
CGCCACCGCCGCCCTCCCCGGCGCCGGCTCCGCACCCGGCGCGTCGATCGATTCGTACGGCGTCGCCGTCGACGGCGACCATCTCGACCACCTCCGGGCGCAGCCCGTGCCGATCATCGCCAGGGCCCGTGACGGGCGCACGGTGCTCGACCTGCGAACGGTCGAGCCCGCCGACGACGAGGCGATCGTCACCGCATTGTCAGCGCGTACGCACTCGAGGCGAGACTGACCCGCATGCAAACGGCCGGGCGCGACGACGATCCCCGCGCGCTGTCCCGGCGCGGTCGGTCGGTGGCCGAGGTCGTCGCCGACCTGCACGCCAAGCGCACCGGCGACGCCCGCTGGTCCGAGGGACGCACGTTCGGGATGGTCTACGACGGCGGCCCGTCGGTGCACGACGTGGCCGAGCAGGCGGCCAGCCTCTTCCTCCACGAGAACGCGTTGAACACGATGGCATTTCCCTCGCTCGGGCGGATCCAGTCGGAGGTCGTCGGCTGGACTGCGGCGCTGCTGCACGGCCCGCCGACCACGGCCGGGTTCCTGACGAGCGGCGGCACGGAGTCGATCCAGTGCGCGGTGCTGGCGGCACGCGAGCGGGGTCGCCTCGAGCGCGGCATCACCGAGCCGGTGATGGTCGTCCCTGTGAGCGCTCACGCCGCGTTCCACAAGTCGGCCCACCTGTTCGGTATCACGGTGCATACGGCGCCGGTGCGCGCCGATTGGACCGCCGACGTGGACGCAATGGCCGCGCTCGTCGACGACCGCACCGTGCTCGTCGTCGGGTCCGCTCCGCAGTATCCGCAGGGCGTCGTCGACCCGGTTCCGGCGATCGCCGCGCTGGCGGCGACCGTGGACGCCAACTGTCACGTCGACGCGTGCATGGGTGGCTTCGTGCTGCCGTTCGCCGAGGAACTCGGCCGCCCGGTGCCGCCGTGGGACTTCCGTGTCGACGGTGTGCACTCGATCTCCGCCGACATCCACAAGCTCGGCTACGCGCCGAAGGGTGTGTCCGTCGTCCTCCACCGGACCAAGGAGCTGCGCCGCTACCAGACGTTCGTCTTCGACGCCTGGCTCGGCGGCTTCTACGCCTCCCCGAACCTGCAGGGCACCCGCTCGGGCCTACCGATGGCCGCGGCGTGGGCGGTGATGCAGCACCTCGGTGTCGACGGCTACGTCGGGCTGACGCGCACCGCCCTCGCCGCCGCCGACCGTCTACGCGCCGGCATCGCCGACGTCGACGGCCTGCGCGTGCTCGGCGACGGCGTGTACCACCTCGTCGCTATCTCCACCGACCCGGCGGCGGAGACGCCGCTCGACGCGTTCGCCGTCGGCGATGCGCTGGCCGCGCGAGGGGGTTGGTTCTTCGACCGGCAAGGTCCGCCGGACTCGCTGCACGGCACGGTCAGCGCAGGCAACACGCCGGCGCTGGACGACTTCCTGGCCGACCTCGCGGCCGTCGTCACCGACGCGCGCGGCCATCGAGCGGCCGACCGCACGACGACCTACGCCACGCTCGAGTAGATGCGCGTCGTCGCCACCGCCGGACATGTCGACCACGGCAAGTCGTCACTGGTGCTCGCGCTGACCGGCACCGACCCCGACCGATGGGAGGAGGAGAAGCGCCGGGGGCTGACGATCGACCTCGGCTTCGCCCACGCCACGCTGGCCTCTGGTGCGGGCATCTCCTTCGTCGACGTGCCGGGCCACGTGCGCTTCCTGCGCAACATGCTGGCCGGTGTCGGCGGCGTCGACGCCTGTCTGTTCGTCGTCGCCGCGACGGAGGGCTGGAAGCCACAGAGCGAGGAGCACCTGCGCATCCTCCAGTTGCTCGGCGTCACCGACGGCGTCGTCGCGCTGACCAAGGTCGACGTGCTCGGCGACGAGGAGCTCGTCGAGCTGGCGACGCTGGAGGTGGCGGAGCGCATCGCCGGCTCGTTCCTGGACGGCGCCCCGATCGTGCCCGTAGCGGTGCCGACGCAGGGTGCACCGCGCGGGCTGGACGACCTGCGCGCCGCCCTCGACGCGCTCGTTGCGCGCGTCCCGGCGGCGAGCGATCGGGGCCGTCCACGGATGTGGGTCGACCGCGTGTTCGCCGCGCGCGGCAGCGGGACGGTGCTTACGGGCACACTCACCGGAGGACGGCTGGCCGGCGGCGACCGGGTCGAGCTCTGGCCGGGTGGCGCGACAGGGCGCATCCGCGGGGTCCAGGTGCACGGGCAGGCCGCCGAGGAACTGCCGCCCGGCAATCGCTGCGCGCTCAATCTCGTCGGCGTCGATCGCGAGGAGATCGGGCGCGGTCACGCCGTCGTCACGCCCGGTCCGTGGCACGTGACCGCCGTCGTCGATGCATCACTGTCAGTGCTTGCCTCCCTCGACCACGACGTATCCCGTCGCGGTGCGTACGTCGCCTACATCGGCTCGGGGGAGCACGCCGTGCGCCTGCGCGTGCTCGGCCCCGACTCGCTGGCTCCCGGCAGCGCCGGCCAGGTCCGGCTGCGCC
>JALZMG010000113.1 GCA_030858325.1 Actinomycetota bacterium
GAGCGGGCCGGCGAAACCGTCGGGCTCGTCGTCCGCGGCGGCCGTCGTGGTCGTGGCCCCGCCGGTCGCCGAACCCAAGCCGTCGTCATTGCCCGACCCCGCGCGCCGGACGAGACACTCCACGCCCGGCAGGTACAGCCGCATCGCCGGGCGGGGCGGGATCGGCGGCCCCTCCCAGTCGACGGGCGGCAAGTTGGCGTGGGCCGGGTTCATCACTGCGTTCCAGATCTGCGCCGGATAGCGGCCGCCCTGGACCTTTTCCCGGTTGCGACCGTCGAACTCCGGAATGTTCTCCATGCGCGTGTAGGCGTCGGGGTCACCGACCCAGACCGCCGTCGTCAGGCGGGTCGTGAACCCGACGAACCAGGCGTTCGTGTTGTCGTCTTGGGTGCCCGTCTTCCCGGCGGCCGTCCACGTTTCGAGCGGCCATTCTCGGGCGGTCCCCCGCTCTAGCGGGCCCTTCAGCACGCTCGCCGCAGTCAACGCCACCCCGCGGTCGAGGATCTGCTGGCCGGCGTCCTCGTGCGTGTAGATGCGTGTGCCGTCGGCCTTCTCGACGAACTCCACGTAGAACGGCTCGTGGTGAATGCCCTCGTTGGCGATCGTCTGCGCGCCGGCGGCCATGTCGAGCGGGCTCATCTCGTTGGCGCCGGTGGCGAAGCTGGCGTACGGCTGGATCGTCGGGTGCTCGTCCTCCGGCTGGCCGAGGTACAGGTACGGCGAGCGAGCCATCCGGTACGTGGTGTCGACGACCCGGTTCAGCCCGACGATCTGTGACAGGCGGGCGTAGGCGCAGTTGATCGAACGGGCCGTCATCTCGTCGAGCGTGGCCAGCCCGACACCCTCGGCGCTGATCTCGAACGGCTCACGCGGGTTGTCCGGGTTGGGCAGGATGCACGTCTTCGGACCGTCGATCAGATCGTCGGGTTGCGCACCGGCCTGCAGGGCGGCAGCGAGAATGAACAGCTTGATGCTCGACCCGGTCTGGCGTGGCGCCAGGGCCATGTTCGTCTCGTTCTCGTTGGCCACGAACCCGCGCCCGCCGACCATCGCCCGGATCGCGCCCGTCGCGCTGTCCAGCGTGACGATCGCCGCGTCGAAGCCCTGCGGGGTGTCGGGCAGGATGTTGCGGGCGCTCTCGGCATACGACTGCACGAACGGGTCGAACGTCGTGTGCACGCGCACGCCGCCGCGGTACAGCGCCGTGTAGCGCTCCTGGTACGTCTCGCCGAGGATGTCGGACTTGTTGAGCAGGTAGTCGCGTAGCGCCTCGGTGTAGTAGGTGCGCGTGTACTGCCGTTCCGGTGTCGTGCGGACCCGCTCCGGCAGCACGAACGTCTCGGCGAACTGGTCGGCTTCGAGCTGCGTGACGTACTCGTCCTCGACGAGGCGGTCGAGCACCTGCGCGAACCGGGCGCGGCTGCGCTCGGGCTCGTTGATCGGGTCGTAGCCCGTCGGGGAACGCACGAGCCCGGCCAAGAAGGCGGCCTCGATGAACTCCAGCTGGTCGACCGTCTTGGCGAAGTAGGTCTCCGCAGCAGCCTGGATGCCATAGGCGTTGTTGCCGAAGAACACCGTGTTCAGGTAGCGCTCGAGGATCTCGTCCTTGGTCAGCTCACGTTCCAGCATCAGGGCGTAGTGGGCCTGCAACAGCTTGTAGGTGCCGTCGCGTTCGAGGCCGGCCAGGAAGTCGTTCTTCGCCACCTGCATGGTGATCGTCGACGCCCCCTGCTGGGGCGCGTCGGAGGCGAAGTTGGACAACGTCGCCCTGAACAGGCTGCGCACGTTGACGCCGTCGTGGCCGTAGAACTCCTTGTCCTCGACGGCCAGGAACGAGGCGATGACGTCGTCGGGGATGTCGGCCAGCGGAACGGGTTGGCTGTTTTCCAGCTGGAACGCAGCGATCTCGTTGCCGAAGATGTCGTAGGCGTAGGAGCGCTGGGCGAGCGCGGTGAACGGCGGCAGCTCGACGGGCCGTTCCTCGTGGGCGTTGGCGACCTGCCAAATGCGCGGCGCGACGGCGACGACCACCGACGTCAGGAGGAGGGCGCCGGCGGCCACGACGAGCCCGAGGCGGGCGAGCCAGGTCAGGGGACGCACAGTGGCCCAACGCTATCGGCCGAGTCGGCGCCCGACCGGTCACCTGCGCCGCACGAGCGTCTAGGTTGCCGCCGATGACCGACCCGACGACTCGCCCGTTCCGCTTCGGTGTGCAGCTCACCGGCCCGGCCGACGCCACCGGCTGGCGTGAGCAGGCGCGACGGATCGAGTCGCTCGGGTACGCCTCGATCACGATGCCCGACCACTTCGGTGACCAGCTGGCGCCCGTGCCGGCGCTGGCCGCCGCCGCCGAGGCGACGACGTCCGTGCGCATCGGCGCGCTCGTGTTCGACAACGACTACAAGCATCCCGTCGTGCTGGCCAAGGAGCTGGCCACGATGGACGTGCTCAGCGACGGGCGCCTGGAGATCGGCGTCGGCGCCGGGTGGATGGAGACGGACTATCGCGCCTCGGGCATTCCCTATGACCGGCCGGGCGTGCGCATCGACCGCTTCGTCGAGGGAATCGCCGTGATCAAAGGAGCGATGGCCGACGGGCCGTTCTCGTTCTCCGGTGAGCACTACACGATCACCGACTACGACGGCCAGCCGTCGCCGGTGCAGCGTCCCCACCCGCCGATCCTCGTCGGCGGGGGCGGCCCGCGGGTGCTCGCAGTCGCCGCCAGGGAGGCCGACATCGTCGGCATCAACGGCACCCTGACGGCCGGGGTGATCGGGCCGGAGGCGATCTCGACGATGACGCACGACGCCGTCGACCAGCGCATCGCGCACGTGCGGGAGGTGGCCGGCCAACGGATCGCCGACATCGAATTGAACATCCGCGCCTTTTTCGTCAACGTCACCGACGATCGCGCCGGCACGATCTCCGGTGTCGCCGGCGTGCTCGGGGTCGAGGAGGCGATGGTCGCCGACTCCCCGTTCGCGCTGATCGGCAGCCCGGCGGCGATCGTCGAGGACCTGCAGCGGCGGCGCCAGGAACTCGGGTTCAGCTACGTCATCGTCGGGGCCGACGACGTGGAACCCTTCGCCCCCGTCGTCGCCCAACTCGCCGGCACCTGACCACACGTTCTGTCCTCCGCGATCGGCCCGTTCGGGCCGATCGGAAAGGACAGCGTGTGGGTCTTAGGCCAGTTGTGCGTCTTTCTGGATGACGGCGATGCCGGCGTCGCTGATGGCGAAGCGTTGGCGGTCGTGGCCGTCGTCGAGCCCGATGCGATACCACTCCGGCACGAGCACGTTCTTGTCGACGATGCACCGGTGCAGGCGGGCGCCGGCACAGACGCGCACGCCGGGGAAGATGATCGACTCGGTGACGTGGGCATCGTGGTCGATGAACACGCCGGGAGCGATGATCGAGCGCTCGACGTGCGCCCCCGAGATGATCGACCCCTCGCAGAGCAGGCTGCCGTCGACGAATGACGGCTCACCGCCCGGACCCCGTGACACCTTGGCCGGCGGCTCGGCGCCACGGTTCGTGTACACGGGCCACCGGTCGTTGTACAGGTTGAACACGGGGTGCGGGGCGATCAGGTCCATGTTCGCGTCGTAGTAGGCGTCGATCGTCCCGACGTCACGCCAGTAGCCACGCTCGCGCTCGTCCTGCCCGGGCACGGCGTTGCGCGAGAAGTCGTAGACATGGGCGACCCCCTGGCGCGTCAAAGCCGGGATCACGTGCCCGCCGATGTCGGTGTACGTGTCGTCCTGGGGCGTGACGACGTCGACGAGCGTCTTCGTGTCGAACACGTAGTTGCCCATCGAGGCGAGACAGCGCGTGTCGTCGCCAGGCATCGTCGGCGGGTCCTGCGACTTCTCGTGGAAGGCCAGGATGCGGCCCTCGGCGTCGACCTCGATCACGCCGAAATCGACGGCCTCGTGCTTGGGCACGGGGATCGCGGCGACCGTGACGCCGGCGCCGGTGGCCTGGTGGTGATCGACCATCTGGCGCGGGTCCATGCGGTAGATGTGGTCGGCACCGAACACGCACACCAGGTCCGGGTTCTCGTCGTGGATCAGGTTGAGGTTCTGGTAGATGGCGTCGGCCGAGCCCTGGAACCAGAACGGGCCGCGCCGCATCTGCGCGGGGACGGGCGTGACGTAGTCGTTGAGCAGCGTGGAGAAACGCCACGTCTGACTGATGTGGCGGTCGAGGCTGTGGCTCTTGTACTGCGTGAGGACGACGATCTTCAGATAGCGGGCGTTGGCGAAGTTGGACAGCGCGAAGTCGATCAGCCGGTAGCACCCGCCGAACGGCACGGCCGGCTTGGCCCGGTCGTTCGTCAACGGCAGCAGCCGCTTGCCCTCGCCGCCGGCGAGCACGATCACGAGCACGTTCGGTTCGGCGGTCATCGACGCAGAAACTACGCGTCCGAACTGGCAACCTGGCCGTCATGCGCATCGGAGCCGTGCTGCCGCACAACGAGATCGGGACCGACCCGGGGGCGATCAGGGCCTACGCCCAGGGATTGGAGGCGCAGGGGATTACTCACCTGTTGGTCTACGACCACGTGCTCGGCGCCGAGCGCGACCGGCCCGGCGGCTTCGAGGGCCCCTACGACAAGGACGTCGCGTTCCACGAGCCGTTCGCGTTCTTGAGCTTCGTCGCCGCGTTGACCGCGACGATCGAGCTGACGCCGGCCGTGCTCATCCTCCCCCAGCGCCAGACCGCACTCGTCGCCAAGCAGGCGGCCGAGCTGGCCGTGCTCTCGGGCGGCCGCCTGCGCCTCGGCATCGGCACCGGCTGGAACACGGTCGAGTACGGGGCGCTGAACGAGGAGTTCACCAACCGCGGTCGTCGCCAGGCGGAGCAGGTCGAGCTGCTGCGGCAACTGTGGAGTGAGGAGACCGTCACGTTCCGCGGCACGTACCACACCGTCGTCCAGGCCGGCATCAACCCGCGCCCGGCGGCGCCGATCCCGATCTGGTTCGGAGGTTCCGCGCCCGCCGTGCTCGAGCGCTGTGCCCGGCTCGGCGACGGGTGGATCCCCCTCGGCTCGCCGAACGAGAAGGCCGAGCAGCGCCTGGCGACGATCCGCCGCCACCGCGAGGAGGCGGGCCTGACGATGGACGGATTCGCCGTGCAGGCCCAGGCCCAGTACCACGGCGGCGACCCCGATCGCTGGCGAGCCCACGCCCAACGCTGGCGCGACCTCGGCGCCACGCATCTGGCGATCGCCACGCACAACGCCGGCGACACCGACACCGACGGCCACCTCGCCCGCATCGCCGAGTACCAAGCCGCCGTCGCCGAGTTCGCCGACTGAGAGTGACGACCGAATCGGGTCACGTCGTCCCCGCGGCTGTGCGCCGAGGTTTGTCCGATGGCGAACTGTCAGTTCGGATCGGCTTGATCGGGACGGTCGGGAAGGACAGAACGTTGGTCTTCAGGTGGCGGGCGCGTCGGTCGGCGGGGAGAAGGATCCGCCGGTCGTCGGGGCCGTGTCACCAAGCGCGTCGCGGACGCGCTGGATGCCGGCCATCGACAGGTTGCCGGCGACGTAGCGGGCGCCCTCGAAGCGTTGGATCTCCGTCAGCACGGCGTCGGCGTCGACATCGTCGGCGAGCACGGCCAACGTCGTCGTCCCCGGCTGCACCATCTCCCTGAGCTGGGCCACGAACTCGTCGGTCACACCGACGTCGACGAGCTTGGCCGTCAGCGCTCCTGCGCCGGCTCCGATGCCGCCGGCCACGAGCAAGCCGACCGGCCCGCCGAGCAGCAGTCCGAACAGGCCGCTCCACATCGCCGTGCCGATCGCCGCCTGACCGGCCTGCAGGTCGGTCGTCTCGCGGACGTACGTCTTGCCCTCGTCGTTCTTGACGACGAACACGGCATCGCGCAGCTTCAGTCGGCCGTCGCGACCCAGTCGGGTGATCGCCGTCATGAACTCGACGGCGCGCAGGTCGTCGGAGAAGGAGAACGCGGCGAGCGAGGAGGGCGGGTGATCGGCGTCCGTGCGGTCGGTCATGGTCCCGACGCTAGTCGTCGGCCCGTTCGTCGTCGGCTTGGGCGACGACGGCTGCGCGCGCCGGCGGTGGCTCACCGGCCACCCGGCTGCGCCCCTTGCGGCTGTCGAGCGATCGCATCGCCCACTCGAGGGACCAGTAGACGCCGAGGGCGAGCACGATCGCCACCAGCGGCACGGCGAACAGGAACGCGCCGTACGCGCTGATCACGCCGACGAGGTAGCGGCGTGTCCACATCGCGCCCAGGACGGGCGGCCCGGCGACGGCGGCGATCGCCGCAGTCCACCAGGGCACGCCGGAGAGCGCACTGAACGGCCACACCGACCACGACGCGAAGGGCGGGGTCAGACGGAACGCCAGGGCGGCGAAACCGAGGAGCCAGACGACGATCGGCAGCAGCGTCCATCGCCGACCCTTGACGATCGTGGCGATGCTCACGGCCGTCCACATCAGCCAGCGGCGCACGAACCGAACGCCCTGCTCCCCCATCGCATCGCGAAAGATCCGGTCGGCGTACTCGCGGCGGTCGACGAGGTCGTGGTCGACGAGTTGATCGTGGAGCAGTGCCGGGAGCGTGTGCTGGCCGTATCGCGGCACGAACCACTGGAGGATGCCGGGTACGGAGGCCAAGTCGGTCTCCTGATCACCCCAGCGCGGATCGGGGACGACGAAGCTCTCACCCGTGTGCTCGTCGTCGTAGCGGAAGGGTTCGAGGATCCGGAACTTCGTCGGCCCGGTCTGCTCGAGCACGACACGCGCCGGCGCGTCGCCGTCGACCTCGTAGAACGGCACGGGGATCAGCGCCGACCGGACGGCCGGAACGAGAACGCTGGGATGCGCTTGACCGTTGCGTCCACGGGCGTGACGGTTCCCCCCTTCGGGCCGGGCGACGGTCTGAGGTTACGACGCTACGATCGCCCGCTCGGACACGGGCGTATAGCTCAGCTGGTCAGAGCGCTGCTCTTACAAGGCAGATGTCGGGGGTTCGACTCCCTCTGCGCCCACCACGTTTCCCCTGGTAGACCGCCTTGTAAGGGCCGCTTCCGGGGGGGGGGACCGGTACGCCGGGTGTCCAACGGGACGCCACTGGTGTCCCAGTAGCGCCGGCCAGCCACCGCGCCGCCATGTCCTCACGGCGTCGGCGCAGCCGCCGCCGGCGGCGGCGACGGCGGTCTTCTCCAGGGCGCTCATCGACCCCCATTGAGCGCCGATCGGGTCGCGGGTCGGTTATCGCGTCGTCACCCACGGCCAGGACGTGAAGTGTTCATCGTTGGCCATCATCGTCGAGCTGGCGACGCCGCCGATCCGCGCACGTGGTGCGCTCTACCACCTCGACGGCGGACCCCCAGCCGTAGGTGCCGACATGGACCGCACGCCCGGCGGCGGCGAGATCGTCGAGGAGCACTTCCTCGATGCCAACGGCTACCCGCTCGACGGTCCCGGCGGCGACGCCCACGTCGGGATCCATGTGCGCTACCCGGACTGAACAGCCCGCATCAACTCTTGTAGGATGTCAGGAGGGAATCAGGCCTGCAGCTCGGCCGCGATGCGGCCCGGGTTCGGCGGCACGGAGGCGGACGACGATCCGCTGGCTGACCGACCCCTTTGGGTGGCAGGCGAACAGGGTCGCCGTCGCCTCCTCTGTCTGGTCGGCGATCCACAGCGCGCTCGGA
>JALZMG010000122.1 GCA_030858325.1 Actinomycetota bacterium
GCCGATGGGCGTCCGCCGGGGTGGATACATTTGTCGGCACCATCCGCGCCGCTTCGCGAGGTCGCGACGGCTCGCCCACGAGCGAGGTCCCTGTGCCCAATCCACTGCTCAACGAGAAACGACTCGACGAGGCGCGCGCCGGCTGGGCCGCGCCGAGCGCCCCCAGCCCGGGCGGGGACGTCTGGGCGCCGCCGACCGCCCCCGGAAGGGGCGTCGACGACGGTCCCGTGACGCCGTGGCGCCCGGGGATGATGACCGTCCGCGGCACCATCAGCGCGGCGGCCGTGCTGTTCACGCTGCTGCTCGTCAGCGCCACCGCCGGGTGGCTCTCGACGGAGGAATCCGTCGAGGGACAGGTGCAGTTCCCTGCGCTGGCCATCGGCGGCGTCATCGTCGGCTTCGCCTGCGTCATCGGCCTGTACTTCAAGCCGGCATGGGCGAAGTTCCTCGGCCCGATCTTCGCCCTCGCCCAGGGCTTCTTCGTCGGCGCCATCTCCCGCGCCTACGAGAGCTTGTACAACGGCATCGTCGTCCAGGCCGCCGGTGCGACCATCGCCGTGTTCGCCGTCATGCTCGTGCTCTACCGCACGAACATCATCAAGGTCACCGACCGCTTCCGGCGCGTCATCGTCGGCGCCACGCTCGGCGTGATGGCGCTGTACCTCGTGTCGATCGTGCTCAACCTGTTTGGCAGCGGGATCGGGTTCATCCGGGAGCCGTCGGCGCTCGGCATCGGCTTCAGCGTGTTCGTCTGCGTGCTGGCGGCGATGAACCTGGCACTCGACTTCGAC
Source organism: Actinomycetota bacterium (assembly GCA_030858325.1). Classification (GTDB taxonomy): domain Bacteria; phylum Actinomycetota; class Acidimicrobiia; order Acidimicrobiales; family Ilumatobacteraceae; genus JALZMG01. Next base: position 792 of record JALZMG010000122.1, read on the forward strand.
TTCATCGAGAAGGGCTCGAAGATGGGCCTGTCCAAGGACTACGAGTGGGTCGCCGCGACGGGCCTGATCGTCACCATCGTCTGGCTGTACCTGGAGATCCTGCGCCTGCTGGCGAAGCTGCGCGAGAACTGAGGTGGCGCGGTCGGGTCGGGCCGCCGCCGTCGTCGAGGGCGCCGTCACCGCGATCGCGGGCGGCGCCCTTGCCGCGTTGTGCGGCACGTTGCTCGACCTGACCGTCCCGTTCGCCGTGCTCGGCGCGCTCAACGGCGCCATCGGCGGGTGGCGTGGTGTGTACCACTGGCGCAGCCTGTCCGGCCCGGTGGCGTTCGTACTCGACTCGACGTGGGGCCTGCCGATGACGCTCGGCGCGCTTGTCGCCCATGCCGTTGCGGCCACGCAGCGCCGGCGCGGCGGGTACGTCATGGAGTTGAGCCGGCGACGCAACCGTCACGTCTACGTCAGCGGGCTGCGCGTGCGGCGCGGGTTCCTGATGACGGTCGGCAACGTCATCAACGGCGCCGGCGAGCGCGTTCGCACGTCCGACCGTCGCCGCCGGCTCGTCACCGACCACGAGGACGTCCACGTCTGGCAGGCGCGCTGGTTCGGACCGCTGTTTCCGCCGCTGTACCTCGGCTGGACCGCCGTCGGGTCCGCCGTCGGCGCCGTGCTGTGGTTGCTGCGCGGCCGCAGCCGCAAGACCCCACTCGGCAAGTTCGTCGAGACGTGCTCGTACTACATGAACCCGTTCGAGTGGTGGGCCTACAGCAGAGACGGGTTCTGGCCGCCGACGAACAAGGTCGAAGGCGTCGGGTGGTCGATGCCCGTCGTGCAGGCGTTCAGCGCGACGACGCGCAGTGCGGGTCGAGGCCGCGGAGGAACGTCAGCAACGCCTCGTTGAACGCGCCCGGCGCTTCCTGCTGGGTCCAATGGCCGACGCCGTCGAGCAGCACCGATCCGCGATGGTCGGGCAGCAGCGACGTCATCGACTCGACGTAGCCCGGTCGCCCGGCCGTCACGAGATCCTTGGTACCGCCGATGAACGCCGTCGGCAGCGCCGGCGCGGGCAGCTCCTTGACGACGTCGTGGTTGGCGTCCATGTTGCGGTACCAGCTGAGCGGGCCGCAGAAGCCGCTGCGTTCGAAGGCGTCGACGTAGGTCTCCAGGTCGGCGGCGGTCAGCCACGGCGGCAACTCGGCCGGCACCGGGCCGGCGGCGGCGATGACGTCGAGAAAGCCCGTGCCGCGCGCCGGCAGCGGATGGGCCGGGGCACCCGGCGCGCCGTCACCTGACGCGCCCCACAACATCGCCCGCATCGTCACGTCCACATCGGCCTCCAACTCGGCCTCCGCAGGGCCGACGTCTTGGAAGTAGAGGATGTAGAAGAAGTTGTCGCCGTGCAGCGCCCGGAACAGCTCGGTCGGTGGCACCGGCCACGGCGTGTACGGCACGCTGACGCCGATCGCCGCGCGCAACCGCTCGGGGTGCAGTCGGGCGAGATCCCACATCACGAGCGCGCCCCAGTCGTGGCCGACGACGACGGCGTCGTCGTGCTCCGTCGCGTCGAGCAGCGCGACGACGTCGCCGCACAGCGCCCTGATGCCGTAGGCCTCGACGTCGCGCGGCGCAGATGATGTGGCGTACCCGCGCTGGTCCGGCGCCAGCACGTGGTACCCGGCAGCGGCCACCGGCTGCATCTGGTGACGCCACGACCATGCGCACTCCGGGAACCCGTGGAGCAGGACGACGGCCGGTGCGGCGGGGTCACCGGCCGTGCTGACGTTGAGTTCGACACCGTTGATGGCGTAGCGCTCTTCGGAAACGGAAAATCCACGCATCGGCCGGGATCGTAGGTTGGTGGCGAGCCCGGCGTCCGCCCGGCCGACAGCGTGAGACGAGGCGAACCGATGAGACGATTCGTGAGAGCGGCAGGGTTGGTCCTGGCGGGGGTGCTGGGCGAGGCATGCGG
>JALZMG010000490.1 GCA_030858325.1 Actinomycetota bacterium
GCCGGCGAGACCTGCGACGGCTTCATCTGCCACGGCTTCACGACGGAGCGCTACCTGCGCGAGGTGACCATCCCCGCGCTGGCACGCGGCCGCGAGAAGGCCGGCAAGACGCTCGACGACTTCGAGATCGCCGGGCCCAGCTTCGTCGTCACCGGCGCACACGACGAGCAGCTGGAACAGGCGATGGCCGGGACACGCCAGCAGATCGCGTTCTACGGCTCGACGCCGGCGTATCGCGCCGTGCTCGAGCTGCATGGCTGGGGCGGCCTGCAGGACGACCTGAACGCGCTGTCCAAGCAGGGCGAGTGGGTGCAGATGGGCAAGCTCATCGACGACGAGATGCTCAACACGTTCGCCGTCGTCGGCTCACCCGAGCAGATCGGCGCAGAGTTGCACCGCCGCTACGGCGACGTGATCCAGCGCATCTCGTTCTACGCCCCGTACCAGAGCGACCCCGGGCGCTGGCGCCAGGTGCTCGCCGACATCAAGTCGACCTGACGCCCGCGCCGAGCAGCCAGCTGGCAACGTTGGCGCCGAGCGCATCGTCGGCGTAGCCGCCCTCTTGCACGACGACCATCGGCGTGCCGAGTGCGGCGGCGGCGGCGCCACAGCGGCCGAAGCCTGACGTCGTCACGGCGAAGTCGCACATCGGGTCGCCGGCATACGTGTCGAGCCCGAGCGACACGACGATGACGGCCGGATCGGCGGCGGTCAGTGCGGCCAGCGCCCGGTCGAGCGCGGCGAGGTAGGCGTCGTCGCCGACGCCGACTGGCAGCGGGACGTTGCACGTCGCCCCACTCCCCCGGCCGGCGCCGGTCTCGTCGGCGAAGCCCGTGTGGTAGGGGTAGGCCCGTTGCGGGTCGCCGTGCAGCGACACGAACGTCACGTCGTCGCGGTCGTAGAAGATCTGCTGGGTCCCGTTGCCGTGGTGGTAGTCGACGTCGAGCACGGCCACCCGTGACCCTGTCGTCGTGGCGATGTGATGGGCGACGATGGCCGCGTTGTTGAAGAAGCAGTACCCGCCGTACAGCGACGTCGTGGCGTGGTGGCCGGGCGGTCGGCACAGTGCGTATGCCAACGGCGCGCCGTCGAGCACGGTTCGGCCGGCGCTCATCGCGCAGTCGACGGCGGCGCGGGCCGCCACGTAGGTTCCCTCGGTCAGCGGCGTGGTCGTCTCGAAGCACCACCAGCCGAGCCGGGCGGCGACGCCCACCGGTTCCCCTCGCGACGCCATGCCGGCGCGCAGGCCGGCCATCGAGAACACGTCCGGGACGACGTCGTGGGCGGGGCGCACGACGCGCTGGTACTCCTCCCACGCGCCGGCGAGGAAGCGGACGAGGCCGGCGTCGTGGACGGCCTCGATCGGCGCCGTCCCCCACTCGGCCGGCTCACGCAGCTCGAAGCGATCGTCACCGGCCAGCGCGGCGCGGATCGCTGCTGCCCGGCCGGGGTGTTCGAACGGCACCTGGAGACGGGACGCCTCGATCTCCGCCTGCGGATCGTGCAGCCGGTGACGGTCCGAGGCGACGACCGGGATCATCGCCGGTTCACGCCTCGACGACCGGCTCCAGCTCCTCGTCGAGGTACTGCTGGCGACACTTGGCCCGTTGCAACTTGCCGGACGACGTCTTCGGCAACGTGCTCGGCTGGACGACGATGACATCGCGCGGCGGCAGCCCGCACACCTCCAGCGTGCGGTGGTGGATGGCGGCACGGATGGCTCCGACGTCACCGTCGCGCGACTCGGCGACGACGACGACGCTCTCCTTGCCCTTGTAGCCCTCCATCCCGAAGGCGATGACATTGCCGGCGCGCACGCCGTCCAGACCGCCGACGGCGCGCTCGATGTCCTCGGGAAACACGTTGCGGCCGCCGACGATGATGACGTCTTTGATCCGCCCGCACAGCACCAGCTCACCGTCGAGCAGGTAGGCCAGATCGCCGGTGCACAGCCACCCGTCGCGGAACAGTTCGGCCGTCGCCTCAGGTCGCTTGTAGTAGCCGGGCGTCACGGACGTGCCGCGGATGAGCAACTCTCCGACGTGACGGTCGGGGCAGTCCTCGAACGTCTCCTGGTCGACGACGCGCATCTCCAGGCCGGGGACGGGCCGGCCGAGCAGCGGCAGTCGCCGCGCCGACAGTTGGAAGTCGTCGGGATCGTCGACCTCAATCGACTTGGCGACGCGATCACGCTCCAGGACGATGCGGTCGACGGTGTCGCAGACGAGGCCCCGGCGGCGCGGCGGGAACGAGCCGCCGATGGCGACCTCGGCCATGCCGAACGCAGGGAACACGCCGCCGGGCGTGAAGCCGTGCGGCGCAGCCGCAGCGACGAACGCTTCGACGGCGTCCGGGTCGACGGGCTCGGCGCCGGACAGGGCGAGCGTCAGGGGTGACAGGTCGAGCCCCTTCATCCGTTTCAAGGCCCGCGTGGCCAGCACCCACGAGAAGTTCGGACCGGCCGTCGCCGTGCCACCCCAGTCCGAGAGCCACTGCATCCAGTTGCCCGGATGGGCGAGGAAGTCCTGTGGCGCCGCCTGCACGAGCTGGATGCCCTTGGTCATCGGGATCGACAGGCAGCCGACGAGACCCATGTCGTGGTACAGCGGTAGCCACGACACGAGCACGTCGTCCGCTACGACGCTGCCGGCCTGGCAGCAGCCGTCGACGTTGGCCGACAGCACCCGGTCGGGGATCATCACGCCTTTCGGCTCGCTCGTCGAGCCGCTGGTGTACTGGAGGATGACGAGCCGCTCCGGATCGGGCGGCGGCAGCTCCAGCGCGTCGCCCGACGGCACGTCCGACGCGCCTGGCATCACGGCGCCCATCGGCTCGATCGGCGGGTCGCCGGGCGTCGCCTCGAAAAACGCGGCGAGCACGTCGTCGATCAGCACGAGCTTGGCGTCACCGTGGCGGATCCGACCGCGCGTCGAGTCGATGAACGCCTCCAGCGAACCCATCCGCATCGGCAGGGGCAGCACCATCGAGGCGAGACCGGCCATCCAACAGCCACGGATGATCGTGATCAGCGAGCGGCTCGTCGGGCCGAGGATCGCCACGTGGTCGCCGGGCACCAGCCCGCGCGCCTGCAGCGCCGCCCCGACGGCGCGCGCCTCGTCGTGCAGCTGGCGCCACGGCACGAACAACGGCTCCCCGCCACTCGTGACGGACGCGCCGACGAAGCGCACCCCGGTCGGCACATCGGCGGCCAGTTCCAGTCGCTCGATCGTCGAAGCCGGGGCGGACATACGGAACCTGACGCTATCCCCGCACCCTCATAGGCTGGTGAGCGCTATGACGATCGAGGACAGGCCGGCCCACCGGTACACCGCTGAGCTGGCGCGGGCGATCGAGCTGCGCTGGCAGGACTGGTGGGACGAGCATCGCGTGTTCGAGGCGCCGAACCCGGCCGGTCCCCTCGCCGACCCCGACGGCGTGGCGGCGCGCGGCCGCAAGCTGTTCATCCACGACATGTTCCCGTACCCGTCCGGCAAGGGCCTCCATGTCGGCCACCCGCTCGGCTTCGTCGGGACGGACGTGTACGCCCGCTTCCAGCGGATGGCCGGCCGCAACGTGTTGTACACGTTGGGCTACGACGCGTTCGGGCTGCCGGCCGAGCAGTTCGCCGTGCAGACCGGGCAGCACCCGGCGATCACGACGGCGCAGAACATCACGAACTACCGCCGCCAGCTGCGCCGGTTCGGCATGAGCCACGATGCCCGCCGGGCGATCGAGACGACCGACCCCGGCTACTACCGCTGGACGCAGTGGATCTTCTCGCAGATCTTCGATGCCTGGTACGACACCGAAGCAGACCGTCCCGATGGAGGTCGGGGACGGGCCCGCCCGATCGGCGAACTGATCGCCGAGTTCGCCGCCGGGACGCGGCCCACGCCGGACGGTCGCCGCTGGTCGGCGCTGGCGTCGGGCGAGCAGGCCGACGTCGTGGACGGTCATCGCCTGGCCTACGTTGCCGATGCCCCGGTCAACTGGTGCCCGGGGCTGGGGACCGTCGTCGCCAACGAAGAGGTCACGCCGGACGGGCGCAGCGACCGTGGCAACTTCCCGGTGTTCACGCGCACCATGCGCCAGTGGATGATGCGCATCACCGCCTACGCCGACCGGCTGCTCGAGGATCTCGCCGTACTCGACTGGACGGATTCGCTGAAGACGATCCAGCGCAACTGGATCGGTCGCTCGACGGGTGCCGATGTGCACTTCGACTCGCCGGCCGGCCCGATCACCGTGTTCACGACCCGCCCCGACACGCTGTTCGGGGCCACGTTCATGGTGCTCGCCCCCGAGCATCCGCTCGTCGCCGACCTGACGACGTCCGAGCACGCCCAAGCGGTCGTCGAGTACCGCACGATGGCGGCGGCGAAGCAGGATGTCGACCGCCAGAACGTCGAGCGCGCCAAGACGGGCGTGTTCACCGGCGCGTACGCCACGAACCCGGCGACCGGCATGGACATCCCCGTGTGGATCGCCGACTACGTGTTGATGGGTTACGGGACCGGTGCGATCATGGCCGTCCCCGCCGGCGACCAACGCGACTTCGACTTCGCCATGGCCTACGGGCTGGACATCCCGGCCATCCAGCAACCGCCGGTCGAATGGTTCGCCGACCGGGGCATCGAGCCGACGCTCGACACCAGGCGCTGGCCTGGCGCGTTCGTCGGCGACGCGCCGTACGTGCAGTCGAGCAACCACAAGGGCCTGACGCTGGACGGCCTGTCGTCGAAGCAGGAAGGCATCGCCCGTATCAACGAGTGGCTGGAGGCACACGGCCACGGCCGCCGCGCCGTCACGTACAAGCTGCGCGACTGGCTGTTCAGCCGCCAGCGCTACTGGGGGGAACCGTTCCCCATCGTCTACGACGTCGACGGCCGTCCTCATCTGCTGCCGGACGACCACCTCCCACTGACGCTGCCGGACACCGACAGCTTTGCGCCGCGCACGTTCGACCCCGACGACGAGTTCTCCGAGCCGGAGAGCCCGCTCGATCGGCTCACGCAGTGGGTCGACGTCGAACTCGATGTCGGCGACGGTGTGCAGCCGTACCGGCGCGATACGAACGTCATGCCGCAGTGGGCTGGATCGTGTTGGTACGAGCTGCGTTACTGCGACCCTACGAACGAGCAGACGTTCATCGACCCGGAGGTCGAGCAGTACTGGATGGGTCCGCGCCCCGAGGTGCGACC
>JALZMG010000492.1 GCA_030858325.1 Actinomycetota bacterium
AGATCGCCGCCTACGACGCAGGCGACATCGAGTTCTCCGAGCTCGAGGCAGCCCAGGACGCGGCGTGCCGCGACTCCATCGAGCGGATGGAGGCGACCGGCTCGCCGATCGTGTCCGACGGTGAGCAGCGGGCGTCGAGCTTCGCCACGTACCCACTGGCCGACACGTTGGCCGGAAAGGGTCTTGCCGACCACCTGGCCGGCGACGGCCAGTACTTCGCCATCTTCGACGACGGCCACCATCGCCAGCTGCCACGACTGACGGGCGGACCGTTCCGCTACAAGACGTTTGCCGCCGACTACCTCGAGAAGTCGTTGCCCTATGCGTCGAAGCCGATGAAGCAGGCCGTGATCGCCCCGTCCATGCTGATGCTGCTGTATCCGCTCGACGACGAGGTCGACGGCTACTCGCGCGACGACTTCCTCAGCGATCTCGTCGACGAGTGCGAGAAGGACGTCCGCAAGGCGTTCGCTGCCGGTGCCGTTCGCGTGTCGATCGACTTCACCGAGGGCCGCCTGGCGAACAAGAACGACCCGCGCAACCCCTGGACGGGCCGCCACATGCTGGACCAGTTCATCGACCTCAACAATCGCGTGCTCGATCGGTTCAGCGCCGAGGAGCGGGCCGACATCGGGATCCACACGTGTCCGGGTGGCGACTGCGACTCGGTGCACTCGGCAGAGGTCGACTACGCCGAACTGCTGCCGAGCATGTTCAAGATGAACGCCGGCTACTTCCTGATCCAGCTCGCCAGCGAGCAGGACAAGGACCACGTGTACCAGCTCATCGGTGAGCACAGTCGCGACGACGCCAACGGCGTCCCGCAGGTCGCGTTCGTCGGTGTGATCAACCCGCAGAGCCCGCGCGTCGAGAGCGCCGAGGAGGTGCGCGACGCGCTGGTGCGGGCATCGAACTTCATCCCCAAAGAACGCCTCGGTTCGACCGACGACTGCGGCTTCTCGCCGTTCAGCGTCGACGTCAAGCCCAAGCACGGCTCGCCGGACACTGCCCGCGACATCGCCTTCGAGAAGATCACGAACCGCATCAAGGGCACGGAGATGGCCTCGGAGGAGCTCGGCCTCTAGCTGCGCCAGAATCAGGCGATGGCCGCCATCGATCTCAACTGCGATCTCGGAGAGTCGTTCGGGGTGTGGCGGCTGGGAGACGACGCGGCGATGCTCGCCGTCGTCACGAGCGCCAACGTCGCCTGCGGCTTCCATGCCGGCGACCCGTCGACGTTGCGCGCCGTCTGCGCGGCGGCTGTTGCAGGCCGCGTGTCGATCGGCGCCCAGGTCGGGTACCCGGATCTGGCCGGCTTCGGCCGCCGGTACCTGGCCATCGACCCGGCCGAGCTGCGCGACGCGGTGCTGTACCAGTTGGGTGCGCTCGACGCCTTTGCCCAGGTCGCGGGTTCGGAGGTGGCGTACGTCAAGCCGCACGGTGCGCTGTACCACGCGACCATCAACGACCCGGGCCAGGCCGGCGCCGTCGTCGCCGCGGCGGCTGAGTACGACCCCTCGCTGTCCGTGCTCGGCGCGCCGGGCTCCGAGTTGCTGCGCGCCGCCGAGGCCGCCGGGCTGGAGCCCGTCCCGGAGGCCTTCGCCGATCGGGCGTATCGCCCCGACGGGCGACTTGTCGCGCGGTCCGAGCCCGGCGCGCTGATCCTCGACGCGGCCACAGCCGCGGCACAAGCCGTGCGCCTGGCGATCGAGCAGACTGTTCGCACGATCGACGGCGACACGATCGCCGTCGACGCCCGCTCGATCTGCCTCCACGGCGACACACCCGGCGCGGTGATGCTGGCGCATGCAGTGTGCAAGGCGCTGGAAGCCGCCGGCGTCGACCTGCACCCGTTCACGACCTGATGGCGCGGAGCGGGCGGATCCTGCCCTTCGGGCCGCAGGCGTGGCTCGTCGAGCACGACGATCCGCTCGGCTTCGCCGCGGCCGTGCAGGCGACGCTCGGAGACGACGTCGACGACATCGTCCCCGCGGCGACGACGGTGCTCGTGGTCGCCGCACCAGCCGCCGATCGAACAGCGCTGGCTGCACGGCTGGCGGAAGTGCCGCCCGTCGCCGTGGCGCCCGAGCGTGAACGGCACATGGTCGAGATCGGCGTCGTCTACGACGGTGAGGACCTCGACACCGTGGCTGCGCTGACGGGGCTCGCCGTCGAGGCGGTCGTCGCCCGCCACACGCGCCCGACATATCGCGTCGGGTTCTGCGGCTTCGCTCCCGGATTCGCCTACCTCACCGGACTCGACCCCGTGTTGCACCTCTCTCGCCGGGAGACGCCGCGCACACGCGTGCCCGCCGGTGCCGTCGCCATCGCCGCCGGCTACAGCGCCGTGTATCCGTCCGAGTCGCCCGGCGGCTGGCATCTGCTCGGCCGCACGGACGCGCCGATGTGGCGGTCGGATCGCGACCCGCCGGCACTTCTCGTTCCGGGCTCGTCCGTGCGCTTCGTGGAGGCGCGGCGATGACGACGCTGACCGTCGTCGCGCCGGGCTGGGCAACGACGATCCAAGATGGTGGCAGGCACGGCTTCGCCGCGCTCGGCGTTCCCCGCAGCGGCGCGCTCGACGCCGACCGGCAGCACCTCGTCAATCGCCTCGTCGGCAACGACCCGGACGCGGCCGTCCTGGAGACCGCCGGTGGCCTGACGCTTCGGGCCGGCGGTCCCGCCGTGGTGGCGACGTCGGCCGAACTGGTGCCGCGCAGCGTGACGGACGGCGACGTGATCGAGGTCAACCCGGCCGCCGGCGAGCTCTGGGGCTACGTGGCCGTGCGTGGCGGCGTCGCCGTCGATGCGGTCCTCGGGTCGCGCAGCAACGACACGTTGTCGGGGATCGGCCCCGTGCCGCTCGTCGCGTCGATGCAGTTGCCCGTCGGGCCGGACCCCGGCACGCCGATCACGACCGACCAGGCGGCGACGCGCCCGCGGCCGGCGACGTTGGAGGTGTGGCCCGGCCCGCGTGTCGACTGGTTCGCCGACGACGCGCTCGACGTCCTCACGGCGACGGCCTGGACGGTCACCGGCGACGTCAGCCGCATCGGCACGCGGCTGGACGGTCCGCCATTGCGGCGGCGGCGCACGGACGAGTTACCGAGCGAGGGGCTGGTGCTCGGCGCGATCCAGGTCCCTGCCGATGGCCGGCCCCTCGTCATGCTCGCCGACCACCCGACGACGGGCGGGTACCCCGTGCTCGCCGTCGTCGATTCCGCCCATGTCGGCGCCGTCGCCCAGTCCCGCCCCGGAGCAACGATCCGCTTCCGCCTCCACCGGAGATGACGCATTCTCATTGCGTCTGGAGGTTGCCCGACGAGCACAACGCTCCGCAGAGTGCGCCGGACGGCCTGCGTTCGCTCCGATCTGCGCCGGGCGGACACAATGGGGGCACCGCAACCGACGAACTCCGGGGGTCTTCCAATGTCTGACCGTCTGCGCTTCGGGATCTTCATGGCGCCGTTCCACCAGGCGGGGGAGAACCCGACGCTGGCCATCGAGCGCGACCTGGAGCTGGTCCAACACCTCGACCGTCTCGGGTGGGACGAGGCGTGGATCGGCGAGCACCACTCGGCGGGCACGGAGATCATCGCCTCGCCGGAGATCTTCATCGCCGCCGCCGCCGAGCGCACCCGCCACATCAAGCTCGGCACCGGCGTGATCAGCGTCGCCTACCACAACCCGTACATGGTCGCCGAGCGAGCCGTGCAGCTAGACCACATGACCCGCGGCCGGTTCATGCTCGGCGTCGGCCCGGGCTCGCTGCCGACCGATGCGATCATGCTCGGCCTCGATCCGACCGAGACGCGCCCGCTGCTGGAGGAGGGGCTCGACGTCATCATCAAGCTGCTGACGACCGAGGAGCCGGTGTCGAGCCAGACGAAGATGTGGAACCTGACCGACGCCCGCCTGCACCTGCGCCCGTACTCGAACCCGCTGTTCGACATCGCCGTTCCCGCCGTGGCCTCGCCGACCGGTCCGCGACTGGCCGGCAAACACGGCGTCGGCCTGCTGTCGATCGGGGCGACGCAGTCGGAGGGCTTCGACGTGCTCGGGCTGCACTGGGACGTGATGGAGGAACGGGCGGCGACGTTCGGCACGACGGCCGATCGATCGCAATGGCGCCTCGTCGGTTTGATGCACATCGCCGAGACGAAGGAGCAGGCGGCCAAGGACGTCGAGCACGGCATCCGCCAGTGGTTCGACTACTTCCAGCACACCGCGGCCTTCCCGCAGATGGACGTCGGTGCCGCCGACGCCGCTCGCGAGATGATCGAGTTCGTCAACGAGTCCGGACTCGGCTCGATCGGCACCGTGGACATGGCCGGTGAGCAGATCGATCGCCTGCAGAAGCAGTCCGGCGGCTTCGGCTGCTACATGTGCCTGGCCCACGAGTGGGCCAACCCGGAGGCGACGAAGCGCAGCTACGAGCTGATCGCCCAGCGCGTGTTCCCCGAGTTCCAGGGCCACTCGAGGTCGACGCTGGCGGCCAAGGCCCGCGCTCGCGAGGGTCGCCCGCACCTCGCCCAGCGCAACCAGCAGGCTGTCGACGACATGGTCGCCAAGCACGAAGCCGAACTCGCAGCCAAGCAGGGCTGAGCGCAAACCCTCCGATGCGGATGCCTGCTGGCGGTGGTTGCCGTACCGCTAGGTTGAGCCGCGATGGAGCGGCGCATCTACGGGCTCGAGAACGAGTACGGCGTCACCTGCACGTTGCGCGGCCAGCGTCGGCTCAGTCCGGACGAGGTGGCCAGGTATCTGTTCCGCCGCGTCGTCAGCTGGGGGCGCAGCTCCAACGTGTTCCTGCAGAACGGGGCGCGGCTGTACCTCGACGTCGGCTCCCACCCGGAATACGCCACGCCGGAGTGTGACTCGCTGTACGAACTTGTCGTCCATGACAAGGCGGGCGAGCGGATCCTCGAGTCACTCGTCGAGTCGGCCGAGCAGCGCCTGGCCGAGGAGTCGATCCGC
>JALZMG010000139.1 GCA_030858325.1 Actinomycetota bacterium
TCCCATGACAACGGGCGCGACAGCAACCACGGTCCAAGCGCCAGGCCCCGGCGGCTGGCGACGGCTGGCCGACCACTTCCCCAGAGCGTTGACGCTCGAATACCAGCACATCTACCGTGAAACCTGCCCACCGGGCATGGCCGCCTACATGCGACGGTACGGCGTTCTGGCCCGCACCCTCGACGTCGCCTTCGTCCACGGCCACCTCTACATCGCGCCCGTCCCTCTCGCCGGCCCACGCGAACCTCGGACGACGCCCCCGCGCTGGCTCGTGTGGCTTGTGTCCCGAACCCACCCGGCGTTCCGGCGGCGCAATCGCGCCGCCCGGCACGCCCTCCGAACCCGGCCGTGGCACGAGGTGACGGAGCACTGGTTCGCCACCGAGCGCGACCACTGGAGCCGGCGAAACACGGCGCTCGAGGCCGTCGACCCGTCCGCCGTCAACGAGTCACAGTTGGTCGACCACTCCGCCGCTGTCGCCAGCTCGTCACCGACGGATACCTGCGCCACTTCGAACTGCACGGCGACGATCTACTTCCGGTCGGCCTGCTGATCGCCCGCTGTCATGAATGGGGCATCGATCCCGCCGTGACCACCGCCGCGCTTGCCGGCGCCGCATCGGCGCCACATGCCGCCGATGTGTCACCGTGGATGCTCGTCACCGGCTACGACCTCGACTGCCAGACGTGGCACGAGGTCGGGGGGACCGACGCGCGGCCAGCACCGAGCGTGGCAACGCCGGTCGATTTGCGCTCACACGTTCCTCCCGAGCACCACGACGAGCTGGAGATGTTGGTGGGCGATGCCCGGAACGCTGTTCGCCTCCGCGACGACAACGGAGCGATCACCGGCGCCTGGCCGATGGGGCTCCTGCGCCGGGCGATGCTCGAAGCGGCCGCCGACTCTTCCCGGCCGACCCGACCCTGGCCGTCGACGCCACCGTCGACGAGCTGTGGACGCTGCTGGCCGGGCACAGGTCGGTGACCGTCGACCAGCTCGACGAGCGACGCCGCCAGCGGGCCGCGCACAGTGCGCTCGATGCTCCGCCGACTCTCGGCCCGGACTTCGCGATTCCCCCACTGGACGCGCTGCCCAGACCGTTGGGACTCATCGGCGCCGCCATGTTGGCCACCGCCGATCACATGTTCACCGACGAACGTCCAGTTGGTATCGGCACCGTCAGCTACACCGGCCGGGCGCTCGTCGTCGACGACCCGAGCGTGGCGATCACCATGTTCGAACCAGGCGATGTCATCATCACCAGCGCCACCAGCCCATCATGGAACACGCTGCTCGTGCATGCCGGAGCGCTCGTCACCGCCAACGGGGGCCTCGTGTCGCACGCCGCGGTGACTGCGCGCGATCTCGGCATCCCTGCCGTCATCGGCGACCCGACAGCCTGCCGGCGGCTTCGTACCGGCAACGTCGTCACCGTCGACCCGGTTCAGGCTGCCGTCATCGCCGTCAGGGAGTGAACGATGCCACCCTTCCAAAGCGCGCCGTCACTCGTCGTGCTCCATACCCTGCGCGTCGCCGGACGGGCCCCGACCTCGACGCTGCTCGAAGTCACTGGCCTCCCGCCGAACATGCTCAAAGCGGAGCTCGACGCCGCCGACGCCGCCGGCACTGTTGCGCACCACAACGGTCTGGTACCGGGATGGTCCCTCACGCCCAGCGGCCGATCCCACCACATCGACCGGCTCGACGATGAGCGCCGCGCGGCCGACCGAGAGACCGAGATCCTCGCCGGCTACGACGACCTCGTGGCAATGAACGACTGGTTCAAGAGCTTGTGCACCGAGTGGCAACTCCAGGATCACCCGCGCTCATGCGTCGAGCGCCTGCAGGAGAGGCACCGGCACGTGGACGCCATGGCCCGCCGACTCGGCCGCGCGATCACCCGGTTCAACCCGTACGCGGCGCGGTTCGAGTGTGCGCTCGAACGACTACGGACAGGCGACTCCGACGCCTTCACGACGCCACTCGCCGGGAGCTACCACGACGTGTGGATGCACCTCCACGAAGACCTCCTGCTGACCTTGGGCCGCGAACGCTCACCGACCGACGGCGCATGATCGACGAAGTTCTCCGCAGCTGGTCGGGGCGGGCGGTGGAATGCGGGGGGCCGCCGGGCGGTTGCACGCTCGGTAGGATCGTCCCGGCCGAACAGGCCGATGCAGCAAAGGAAGCCGTCTCCCCATGGCCGGAATCGTGAACCTCTCCACCGCCACCTTCGACGAGACGGTGATGGGCGCCGACGCACCCGTCGTCGTTGACTTCTGGGCCGAGTGGTGCGGGCCGTGCAAGACGATCGCTCCGATCCTCACCGAGCTCGCTGCCGAGCTGGGTGATCAAGTGACCATCGCCAAGGTGGACGTCGACGACAACCCTGACCTGGCCATGCGTTACAACGTGATGAGCATTCCGACGCTGCTGGTCTTCTCCGGTGGCGAGGTGCACAAGCGCCTCGTCGGTGCCAAGGGCAAGTCCCAACTGCTCCAGGAGCTCGACGAATTCCTCGTTTCCACACGCTGACACGCGGTCAGCACGGCGAGCCCGTCCGCGATCTGCATCGTCGGCTGGGGGCGGCCGGGTACCCACCCGAAACCGCCAACGGCAGCGACTTCTGCACGAGCACGGAGCGGGCCGTGCAGGCGTTCCAACGCGACCGCGGGCTGCACGATCACGGCCGCTGCGACGAGGCCACGTGGCTGGCGCTCGTCGAGGCGTCGTGGCGGCTCGGCGACCGCGCCCTGTTGCTCACCGCGCCGTACCTGCGCGGCGACGACGTCGTCGCGCTGCAGTCGACGCTCGGCCGGCTCGGTTTCGACTGCGGCCGGATCGACGGCATCTTCGGGCCGACGACGGCCAACGCGTTGACGGATTTCCAGCGCAACTGCGGGCTCGAGTTGGACGGTGTCTGCGGACCGTTCACGGTCCGCGCCCTCGAGGTGAACGGGGCGCGGACCGGCTCGGGACCCGGCGTCGCCGCCCTTCGCGAGCTGGTCCGGCTGGGAACGATGGTCGCCTCGCTGGACGGCCTGCGTGTCGTCATCGGCCAGTTCGGCGGCCTCAGCCCGCTGACGCGCCAACTCGGCCAGCAGCTTCGCCACCATGGGGCCAACGTCGTGGCCGTCGATCAGCCGGACGCGTCTGTCCAGGCAGCGGCCGCCAACCGGCACGCGGCGACCGTCTACCTCGGGTTCGAATCTCATGTCGACGCCGCCGCGCGCGTCGCCTATTACGCCACGCACGGCTTCCAGTCCGCCGGTGGCCACGCGCTCGCCGCCCATCTCGTCGGCGCACTCGCCACGCTCTCGTCACTCCCCCACCCAATGGCCGCCGGGATGCGCCTGACTGTGCTCCGGGAGACACGGATGACGGCCGTGGTGTGCGCCGTGGGGCCGGTACAGCGTGTGATCGACGGTGCCGCCGAGCTGAGCGAGGCGGTGGTCGCGGCGGTCGAGGCGTGGACGGCGGCACCGGTCACGGCGCCCGCGCCGAGCTCGGTCGGGCGCATCTGACGATCCGGCATCACAGGAACCGACGACATCGTCCCAGCTCACAGTGCTGCCAAGAAGTTATACACAGGTTTGTCCACCCCTGTGGTCAACCGTGGAGATGAGGTTCGCGGCGCTCGACGTCAAGCTTAGGTTTCGCCGCTGATGCGACGGTAGATCCGTTCGAGATCCTCGAGATCGGCGAACTCGATCGTCACCCGCCCCCGCTTCGCGCCCATCTGCACACCGACCCTCGTCTCCAGGCGATCGGCGAGCAGTTGCTCCAGCTCCAGGAGCCCCGGCGGGCGCAGCCGTGTCGCCGCGGTGATGCCGGCTCCGTCGAGTGGCGTGCCCGGAGGCCGTGACGGGAGCGGTGCAGCCGGTGCCGTCCTGGCGCGCACGGCGTCTTCGATCGCCCGGACGGTCCACCCTTCGGCAACGGCCTGACGGGCCAGCTGCTCCTGGCGCGGGCGGTCCGGCGTGCCGAGCAGAGCGCGAGCATGACCTGCGCTGAGCTTGCCGTCGGCGAGCAGGTGCTGGACGACGGGCGGCAGGCCGAGCAGGCGCAACGTGTTCGTGATCGTCGAGCGGCTCCTGCCCACGCGTTGGGCGACGTCGTCGTGTGTCAACCCGAATTCCTCGATCAGCTGCTGGAACGCGGCGGCCTCCTCCAGCGCCGTGAGATCCTCCCGATGAAGGTTCTCGACGAGCGCCTGTTCGACGGCACCGACGTCATCGGACGTCCGCACAACGGCGGGAATCGTCGTCAGCCCGGCGCGTCGAGCGGCGCGCCAGCGCCGTTCGCCGGCGATCAACTCGTACCGGTCACCGGCCGGGCGCACGAGGATCGGCTGGAGCACGCCGAGTTGCACGATTGACGCCGCCAACTCGCCGAGGGACTCCTCGTCGAAGTGCACACGCGGCTGGTGCGGGTTCGGGCTGACGTCGCCGATCGGCAGATCGGCCAGCTCGGCGCCACGAGTGCTGTCCGCCGTCACCGCCACGGCCTGCGGCGGGATCAGCGAGCTCAGCCCCTTACCCAGGCCGCTGCGTCGCGACACGATGCACCTCCTTGGCGACGTCCCGATAGGCGAACGCGCCTCGCGAACGCGGATCGAACGTGATGATCGGTTGCCCGAACGACGGAGCCTCCGACAGACGAACCGACCGGGGGACGATCGTCCGCAGCACCTTGTCCCCGAAGTGGTCACGCACTTCGTTGACGACCTGGTCGGCGAGTTTCGTCCTGGCGTCATACATGACACAGACGATCGTGCTGACGTGCAGGTCGGGATTGAGGTTGCGGCGTACCAGGTCGACGTTGCGCAGCAGTTGGCCGAGCCCCTCCAGCGCGTAGTACTCGCACTGGATCGGCACGAGGACCTCGTGCGCAGCACTCAGTCCGTTCACCGTCAGCAGCCCGAGCGACGGGGGACAGTCGATGAGCACGTAGTCGTAGTCGTCGAGGACCGCCTCGATGGCCCGCTTCAGCCGGGTCTCGCGGCTAAACGCCGGAACCAGCTCGATCTCCGCGCCGGCGAGGTCGAGGCTCGCCGGGGCGACGAACAAGCGCTTGACGTCCGTCGGCTCGATGCAGTTCTCGAGCGGGACCTCGTGCATCAGGACGTGGTACATCGACGTCTCCAACCCGCGATTCTCAATGCCCAGCCCCGTCGACGCATTGCCCTGCGGGTCGAGGTCGACGATCAACGTGCGCTGGCCGAGCTCGGCGAGGCAGGCGCCGATGTTGATCGTCGAGGTCGTCTTGCCGACGCCACCTTTCTGGTTGGCCACGGCGATGACGCGCGGGAGGGGTCGCCACATCATCTCCGGCGCGTCGTCGCCTGACTCGTCCTGCGCGTCGTCAGCTGCCTCGTCCGACGTCTCGTCGAGTGAAACCGGTTCGGGAAACGTCACGGCGACGAGGGTAGCGGTCGCCGACGCGCTGGCCGGTGATGGCTCGTCATGTTCCACGTGAAACACCGGCTACCGCCGCGCGCCGACCGACGTTTCACGTGGAACACAGCGCGCGCTGGAACACGATCACCCGTGCATCGGCGTGAACGACGATCTGCAGGTCCCAGGCGGAAACGTCCACCGGCCAGCGCGACGATGATCCCGAGGGTGGTTCACTGACGACGAGACGGCCCCCGCCGGCCAGCAGCGGCGCGGCAGCGGTCAGCACTGCGGGCGGCGCGCCGAACCCCCGGGCGACGACCGCGTCCACCGAGTCGCCGAGCACCGAGGGCAGGGCCGCGGCCTGCGCCGTCACGACCTCAACGCGGGCGGACCAATCGAGTCGGCCGACTAATCGGTGGAGGTGATCGGTCCTCGTGCGCCGCCGGTCGACGAGTACGAGTTGCAGGTCAGGGCGGCGGGCGGCGATGACGAGCCCGGGTACGCCGCCGCCGCTCCCGAGATCGACGACGACGCCTCGCACGTCCGCCAAGGCGCCGACGAACGCCTCGGCATGCGCGATGACGTCGGGGATCGGCAGGGAACCGAGCATGCCCAAGCGTTGCGAACTGGCGAGCGCATCGAGCAGCGGCTGATCGTCGGCGTTCATCGCCACGCGGCCGGCCGTCGCACCTGGGCCCGCCACTCAGGCAGGAGCGACGACGATGCGACGGTCCGGGTCCTCACCCTCCGACCGGCTGCTCACGCCGTCGAGCAGCGCCAGCGCGTCGTGCACCACCTTCCGATCGGCGGACGGCATTGGATCGAGCGCGCGCGGCACGCCCGTGCTGCGGACCTGTTCGGCAACCGTTGCGGCAAACCGTTCCAGCGCCACTCGGCGCTTCTCCCGGTAGCCAGACACGTCGATGCGCAAGCGCGTCTCGTGATCCCCGAGCCGACGCTGGGCGGCGACGCGGGCGAGGTCCTGGATCGCCAGGAGCGTGCGGCCGCCAGGGCCGATCAGCAGCCCGAGCGCGGCGCCGTCGACGCGTACGTCGATCTCCTGCTCGTCGACCGACGAGGAGACGTCGGCCGGGAGACCGAACGACTGGGCCAGGCCCTGCACGAACGTCTCCGCCGCCCGCTGGACGTCTTCGGTCGTCGGGGCCGGGCCACCGGCCGGCTCGCGGTCTTCGCTCATCGCTGCTCCTTCTTCGTCCTCTTCTTCGACAGCGGCAGCGTTCGTTGCGGTCGCCGGGCGACGGCTGGGTCGTGCCGGCGGCCGCGGCGGGCGCTCTGATGACGACGTGGCGACGTGCTCGGTCGCCGCACCTGCCGCGGGTGCGGAGTCGCCAGCGTTCGGGCCGGCGCCGGCACGCTCACGCTTCGGGCGCCCGCGTTCACGC
>JALZMG010000153.1 GCA_030858325.1 Actinomycetota bacterium
GGCGCCCCACGCCTCCGGCCCGTAGTCCGCGAGCACGTCGTGATGGACCTGGTGCACGACGTCGACACCGAACGCAGCCAGCTCCTCGACGAGCCCATCGGCAGCTGCGCCGATCGTCAGGGCCGCCAACCCACCGCCCCCGCCGGCGGCGGCCAGCGCGCGACCGGCGGTCAGCGCCTCGCCGGCCGCGTCGGCCATCACGCCACGGTCGTGCTCGACGACGACGAGCACGCTCCTCGCGCTCACGTCAGCACTCCGAGTTCGGTGAGGAGGTCGACGACGGCGGGCGCGGCCTCGGGGCCGTGACCCAAGACGACGGTCGCCGAGGCCGGCTCGGGTGGGCGGCGCAGGCGGACCATGCGCAGCCCGCCTTCCGGCGCATCGAGCTCGAGACGGGCGACCTCCACGCGCTTGGACGCCAGCCGGCCCTTCATCGTCGGGTAACGGGGCAAATTGATGCCCTCCTTGACGCCGACGGCCGCCGGCAGTGGCAGCTCGTAGGTCTCTCGCCCGGCGTCGGACTCCCGCTGCACGTGGACGACGCCCCGCGCGCCGTCTGTGATCTCCAGCGCCTTGGCGCCGTTGACGATCGGCCGGCCGAGTGCGACGGCGACGCGGATGCCGACCTGGAAGCCACCGGAGTCGGCCGACTCGTTGCCGAAGAGGATGAGGTCGAACGGTTCGCCGTCCGCCTCCAGCTGGCGCACGACGGTGGTGATCGCGGCCGCCGTGCGCTGCGGGTCCCACTCGCCGCCGTCGGTCGGCACGAGCACGGCGGCCGTCATCCCGACGCTGACGGCGTAGCGCAGCTGCTCGGCGGACTCCTGCGGCCCGATCGTCAGCACCGTCGCCGTGCCGCCGTGAGCCTCGATCAGCTGCGCCGCCGCCTCGACCGCGCACTCCTCGTGCGGGCTCGTCGTGAACCCCAGGTGCGCCGTGTCGATGGCCCGCTCGTCGGCCGTCAGGTTGATGCGGCTCCCCGGCGCCGGCACGCGCTTGACGCAGACGAGGATCTTCACGACTTCATCCTCGGGCCGGCCGGAACGATCCTGTCCGTTCGGATCGGCCCGATCGGGCCGGTTCGAAAGGACAGAACGGCTCTGCCGTCGGCGGTCACGACTTCATCCTCGTGTCGTCGGGGTCGAACAGGGGGCGGCTGCCGACGCGGGCGACGCGCACCGGGAACAGCTCGTTCATGTACATCACGCGCAGCGCTGTGCCCTCCACGGCATGCTCGGGCGGCAGGTAGGCGAGCAGGAGGTACGCATCCAACGACGGTGCGGCACCCGCGGTCGTCACACGGGAGACGCGACCGCGGGCGTCGACGATGCGCTCGCCGTCCACGGTGAGAATCGGCTCGTTGCCACCGGTCGGGTAGCGCTTCGTGCCATCGGCGGCCGTGTGGTCGGTCACCTCCAGCGTGCACAACGTGGCCACGGGGTCGCGGTCGCGGGCGGAGAGGTACGCGGCCTTGCCGATGAAGTCGGCGGACTTGACCTTGGGCCTGGCGAGGCCGGCCTCGACCGGGTCATACTCGCTCTCCAGCTCGGCGCCCATCAGGCGGTAGCCCTTCTCGATGCGGCCCGTGACGGCATAGACGCCGACACCGATCGGGCGGATGTCGTGCTGCTGGCCGGCGGCCCAGATCGTGTCCCACACGTGCAGCCCGTGCTCGACGTTCGTGTACACCTCCCACCCGTTCTCGCCGACGTAGGAGATGCGGAACATCGTGCACGGCGCGCCGTCGATCAGGACCTCGCGCACCGACCCGTACGGGAACCCGTCCTGGGAGACGTCGTAGGCCCTGGAGGAACCGGTGACGACCGTGGCCATCGTCGCTTCGGCCTGCGGCCCCCACACCCCGATCGTGCACAGGCCGGACGTGCGGTCGGTGAACGCGACCGAGCCGTCGTCTGGCAGGTGGCGGCGGAACCAGTACTGGTCGCGGCCGCCGTCGAACGCGCCGGTGACGACGCGGAAGTGCTGCGCGCCGAGGCGCATGATCGTGAGGTCGCCACGGAAGCCTCCGTGCGGCGTGAGCAGCGGCGTGTACACGGAGCGGCCGACGGGCACGTCGACGTTGTTGACGCACAGATGCTGGAGGTAGTCGACGACGCCTGGCCCCTCCAGGTCGAACTCGTTGAACGCGGTCAGGTCGACCATGCCGACGTGTTGGCGCAGGTGGAGGTGCTCGGCGTTCGTGACCGGCGACCACCAGCGGGCGTCCCATTCGTGCTCGCGCGGCTCGCAGCGACCGGGGTAGCGCCCGAGCAGATCCGCGTTGGACTCGTACCACTGCGGGCGCTCCCAGCCGCGGGCGTCGAAGAACACGGCGCCGAGCGCCTCCTCGCGAGCGGAGAACGGGCTGCGCCGCATCCCCCGCTGGCTGGCCCACTGCTCACGAGGGTGGACGATGCCGTAGGTCTTGTTGAAGTGCTCGGCGCAACGGGCGTAGATGTGATGCTCCGTGCGCTCATGGGCGTAGAAGCGGGCAATGTCGGAGGAGTGCGGGTCGCACAGCTCCGGGTAGCCGTGGGTCATCCACTCGGCGACGAGCTGGGCGATGCCCGGCCCCTCCTTGATCCACACCGCCGCCGCCGACCACAGGTTGCGCACCTCGACCGTTTCGCCGAGCACGGGCATGGCGTCCGGTGTCAGCGACAGCAGCCCGTTGATGGCGTACTTGATCTCGGCGTCGCCGAGCATGTCCATCAAGTCGATGGCCTGCTCCATCTGGTCGTCGAAGTCGTCGGCCGTGAATGGCAACTCGGTCGCCGAGAGCGCCGACTCCTCGTTCGTCGGGATGTCGTCTGGATGGTGGAAGATCGGCCGGTGGGCATAGGAACCGACCTCCATCGATCCGGCCGACTGGCGCTCGTAGCAGAACGTGTCCATGTCCCGCACGATCGGGTAGGCCACTTCCTGGTTGCTCTCGACGAGCACGTCGAGCGGGCCGACGTCGGCCATCTGGTGCACGGCCGGTGTCAGCGGGATGGTCGCCCCGGCCATCGCCGCGATGCGCGGGCTCCACACGCCGCAGGCGACGACGACATGCTCGGCTTCGATGCGCCCCCTGTCCGTGACGACGGCGCGGATCGTCCCGTCGGCGACTTCCAAGTCGAGCACCTCGGTGTTGGCGAACACCTCCAGCACACCCTTGTCCAGCGCTTCCTGGCGCATCACCGTTCCGGTCTGCAACGAGTCGACGACGGAGACGCTCGGCGTGTAGTAGCCGCCGAGCAGGACCTCTTCGTTGATGAACGGGACGAGCTCTTTGATCTCGGCCGGCGTCACGAGTCGGGCGTCGATGCCCCATGCCTTCGCCGATGTCATGCGCCGCCGGAACTCCTCCAGCCGCGATTCGTCGCGGGCGACCTCGATGCCGCCGCACGTGTTGTTCAGACCCAGCTCGACGTACTGACGCTGGCTCTCCAGCGTCAGGATCGCCATCTCCTTGTTGTGGTCGGTCGGGAAGATGAAGTTGGAGGCGTGGCCGGTCGAGCCGCCAGGGTTGGGCAGCGGACCCTTGTCGAGCAGCACGACGTCGGTCCAGCCCAGCCGCGCCAGGTGGCCGACGAGGCAGTTGCCGACGATCCCCGCCCCGATGACGACGCAGCGCGCCGTCGCCGGCACCGTCCGCTCGCCGCCGCTGTCGGTGTTGCGCTCGTCGGTCACGTAGGTCTCCCTCTCGGCGGTCGCTGTGATATATCTTGACCGTATCACTTCTCTGAGCGAACACGCCTATTGCGAGATCCGGCGGATGATCATCCAGCTGCAGCTGCCGCCGGGAGCCGTCGTGCGGGAGGACGTGCTGAGCGCTGAACTCGGCATCGGACGGACGCCGATCCGCGAGGCGTTGCAACGCCTGGCGCGCGACGAGTTCGTCACGGTGCTGCCGCGGCGGGGGATGCTCGTGACGTCGGTCGACGTGGCCGACCTCACCGTGCTGTACGAGACACGGGCGCTGCTCGAACCGTACGCCGCGCGGTTGGCCTGCGACCGGGGGCGGCCGGCCCACTGGGCGGCGATGGCCGACGCACTGGCGGGGCGGGCCGACGCCGGCGCGGCGGCACTGCTGGACATCGACCGCCGGTGTCACGAGATCGTCTGGGACGCCGCCGGCAACCGCTTCCTGACGTCGACCTTGGACACGCTGTACGCGCAGAGCGACCGCCTGTGGCACCTCTATCTCGCCGGCGTCAGCGACACGTCAGACGCCGTCGACGAGCACGTCGCCATCCTCGCCGCGCTGCGCACCGGCGACGCCAGCGCCGCCGCCGCGCTGGTCGAGGCCCACGTGCGGTCCTTCGATCAGCAGGTCCGCAGGGCCGTCGGTGCCCGCCTCGTCCCGTGACCGCTTGAGCGCGCCGAGCCGCTACGTCGTGTCCCAGCGGTCGGCGATGTACTTGTCGATCTCGGCGTCGCCGTCGATGGCCCGGGTGCCGTTGTTCATCCGCACATAGAAAGCCCGCTGCTTGCGATGCGGGCCGTTCTTGTCGACCACCGTGACGACGGCGTGCGCGGGTGGCCGCTCGGCTTGACATGCACCCGGCACAGGTCGCGCCCTTCGATCTCGAACTGGTCGTCGAGAAGATCGCGCCGAACTCCGCGTTCTGGTGATAGATGTGCTACGTTCCCCTGCCGGCACCCGCGGTGGGATGCTTTGAACCCGAGAATTGGAGTTTCACATGTCGATTTGGTCACGGCGGGACATCTTGCGCCTGTCGGCGGGGGCGGCGGCTGGCGCCGCCGTTCCACTCGCCGTCGTTGGCGCGACGTCGAGCAGCTCGTCGGCCAGCGCGCCGGCACCCGAAGCACGGCTGACCCCAGCCGAGCTGGAGCGCTCGGGGACGGGTCGAGTGATGGTGTGCGTGCACGACGCTGGCAAGGGTCAGGTGTCCATTCTCCAAGGGTCGCGCGAAGTCATTGTCGAGGATCACCAGTTGGCCGCCCGCGTGATGCGGGCTGCGCAGGCCTGAGAGGAAATACAAAATGTCATCACACCGCGAAGCACCTGAGTCCTCTAAAGATCCGGCGGCGGACAACACCGACGTTTACGC
>JALZMG010000169.1 GCA_030858325.1 Actinomycetota bacterium
GCCGATGCACTGCGGGGCGCTCAGGATCTGAGGTAGTGCGTGAGGTACCGCCCGTGATGGCGGCCACGGGCGGGCGCACGATCCGCGAACTCGAGGTCCTCGCCCTGCTCGGCAGCGGGCGTTCCAACGGCCAGATCGCTACGCACCTGTTCATCAGCACGAAGACGGCCAGCGTGCACGTCTCCAACATCCTCCGCAAGCTCGGCGTCGCCAATCGCGTCGAAGCCGGCGCCGGCGCCCTCGCCCGCCGGCGCCCTCCGCACTGAGATCGCTCAGCGCGTCGACACCGCGACCGTCAGCCGGCTTGCATCCAGACCTCCCGGCGCGGCGGCGGGATGCGCGTCAGCGCGGCGCGCGTCTCGGGATCGGCACGCTCCCACGCCTCCAACGAGCGGACGTGTGCCTCCACGGCGGCGGTGTACGCCTGGCAGGCCAAGGCTCGCCGGCGGCATTCGGCGGCGATGGCGTCGAGGCCGTCGGCACTCGCCCCGAATCCACGCACGATCCCGTCGACGGCTTCCTCCAGCACGGAGCGGAGGCGACCGCCGCGCACGACGTCGTCGGTCAGGCTGGCGGCAACGGGCGGGGCCTCGGCGGCCATCTCCCGGGCACGCCCCTCGAAGTCGGCGGCGGCCCGCCAGTAGTCGTCGGCGGTCGGCATCGGTGTGCTCCTCTCGTGGGCTGTTGACCCCCAGTGGGCGTCGAGCAGCGGGAAGCGGAAACCGAATGACGGCGACGAAGCGATTTCCTCTCGCCGCCGGAACCGACCCCCTGGGTGGCGACGGCCGGGATGGAGGTGGACATGTCGCTGATCGAAGTAGGGCTGGACCCGGACGCGGCGCGGGCGGTGGCGCAGTCGTGGTCGGACACGGGCGACCGGTGCCGGGACGCGCTCGACGATGCGCAGGCCCGAGCAGTGGCCCTGATGCTCGCCGACATCGCCGCCGGCTGGCTCGACACGAGAGCGGCCGACGGCTTGTCGTCGGCGTCCGCTCTCCTGCTGGACCGGGCCGCGGCGATGGGCGCAATCGGCTGGGCGTCGCCGTTCGCCTCGTTCGGCGCGGGGCGGCTCGGCGGGTGGGGCAGGGCGCGGTGGTTGCCGCTCGACGGCGACGACGACGACTGGATCGACGCGAGTCGCCAGCGGTCATACCTCGACCTCGTCACATGGCTGGCCGCTGGCCGGCGCGGCTACCTCGTCCACGAACTTGCCGACCCCAAGGCCACCGAGTGGGCGGCGATGGTCGCCACAGGGACGGTCTGGGACGGGGCTCGCGCCGTGCAGTACCTGGACATCGAGCGTGACGCCGGCGCCGGCGTCGTCGTCGTCGACTTCTTCATCCCCGAAGCCCAGAGCCTCTTCCTGCAAGGCGACGGGCGGGCGCACACCGACCCGGTCTTCGGCGACCTCGATCCTGGCGACTCCCGGGCGATCATGGTCTTCGATCTGGAGTCGGGTCGGGCGTCGGTGCAGTTCGACGAGACGTGCACGACGTTCGGGCCCTGTATGGCGGCTCGACCGATCACGCTGGACGAGTCGCCGACGACCGTTGGCGACTACGGGCTGCCGATCCGGCCGAACATCGTGACCATCGAGAGTGAGGGGCGACTGGAGGTCGACTACGACCTGCTCAACTCGATCACGTCGCTCGGTGCCGTGAACGGCACGTTCACATTGCGCAACCGTGGCGACGGGCGCTACCACGTCGAGGAGTTCGAGGCCGACGAGTACCCATCCGTCGGCGTCTACCAGTACCTCCCCTCCGGCGGGGTCGTGACGATCCACCGCCGCGACAGCCAGGGCGTCAGTCATCTCATGCCGTGGTGGCCGGAGCTGCCCGATCTCCCCGACTGGTCCGATCTGCCCGACCCGCCGGACATCCCCCTGGTCGCGCCGGATTGGCTGCCGGACATCGAGTTCGATGGTCCTGACCTGCCGGCCGGGCCGGACCTGCCCGATCTGCCGACCGTCGTCGGCGTCGACCTGCCGAACCTGCCCAAGCTCCCGGACCTGCCGAAGTTGCCGAGCTTCGACCTGTCGCCGGACATCGAGGGCTCGTTCGACCCGGGCGGGATCGACCCCGAGGAGGACGTCGAAGGATGAGGGCCGGGCCCGTGAGGCGCACCCGCCTCCGGCACCGGACGGAGCGGCACCCCGACCGCTGCCACCGCCACCTCCGCTGCCGCCGGCCCCGCCGCAGTGGCGGGCACCGTCACGCTGGCTCGGTGCCGCCCTCGTGGTCCTGTGGACGCCGG
>JALZMG010000183.1 GCA_030858325.1 Actinomycetota bacterium
GTTGTCAAGGTCAACTGCGGGCTCTCTCGGCTGCCCCACTGGCGGGCGCTGCCCGGCGCCGACTGGGCCAACCGGGCACCGGTCTCGATCACCCTGCCGATGGACGAGGCCCAGCACGCGTTCGAGCAGTGCACCAGGGGCGTGCCCGCGCCCGGCTTCGCCGAGTTGTACTTCCAGACGGCGTACGACCCCACCGTGGCACCACCCGGCAAGCACACGATGTCGGCGTTCGTCCAGTACGCGCCGTACGACCTGGCCGAGGGCACGTGGGACGAGCGGCGCAGCGAGATCGGCGCGCGCATCCTCGCCCTCATCGGCCGCCACTGCGACGTCGAGGATCTCGTCGAGCACATCGAGGTGCTCGGCCCACCCGACATCGAGGCCCGTGTCGGCCTGACCGGCGGCCACATCTTCCAAGGTGAGTGCACCCCCGACCAGATGTGGTGGCGGCGCCTGGCGCCACGGACACCAGGCCCAGGCGTCTACCTCTGCGGCGCGGCGACCCATCCGGCCGGCAGCGTGATCGGCCTCAACGGCCGCAACGCGGCCATGGCCGTGCTCGCCGACCTTGCCGATTGAGCGAGCCGAGCGACTCCTCTGTGGTGCCCGCCATCGCAATACGCTCGCCGGCGATGGGCGAGGAACGACGGCGCGTCGCCGCCGACACCCAAACCCACGCCCGCGCGCTGGCCGACAACCTCGTCAACCAGGGATTCGCACTGTCGCGTGTGGACCCGCACGAGTGGGAGCTGCGCAAGGTCCGCCGGCGCGGCGACGTCGTCGTGACGATCTTCATCAACCCGCCGACGGATGCGGCGCCGCCGCCTCGGTGGGGCCCGCCAGCGGGTCGGCGCGTCGGCTGAACGACGTCAGGTCAGGCCGGCACCTCGGGGCGCAGGCGGGCGGTGTCGATGCGCACGCCGGGACCCATCGTCGAGGACACCGTGATCTTGCGCAGGTAGCGGCCCTTCGCCGCAGCCGGCTTGGCCCGGTTGAGCTCGTCGAGCACGGCGCGGAAGTTCGTCTCCAGCGCCGCCGGCTCGAACGTGGTCTTGCCCAGCGGCACGTGGACGCTGCCGTAGCGGTCCGTGCGGTACTCCACCTTCCCGCCCTTGAACTCGGTCACGGCGCGCCCGACGTCCATCGTTACCGTGCCGGTCTTCGGGTTGGGCATCAGGCCGCGCGGCCCGAGCGCCCGGCCGAGCCGGCCGACGAGAGGCATCATGTCGGGCGTGGCGATGGCCACGTCGAAGTCGAACTTGCCGGCCTCGATCTGGGCGGCCAGGTCGTCGGCACCGACGAGGTCGGCTCCCGCCTCGCGCGCTTCGGTCGCCTTGTCACCGGCGGCGAACACGGCGACGCGCACGTCCTTGCCGGTCCCTGCCGGAAGGGCCACGGTGCCGCGCACCATCTGGTCAGCCTTGCGTGGGTCGACGCCGAGGCGGACCGAGACGTCGACGCTCTCGTCGAACTTGGCCTTCGCCATCCCCTTGACGAGGCCGAGCGCCTCGGTCGGCGTGTAGAAACGGTCCCGGTCGAACGTCTTCAACTGGTCGGTGTAGGTCTTGCCGGACATGGTGTGTCTCCCTCGGAGTCGAGAAGCCCGCCAGGCGAGGTCGTCCTGGCTGAGCTGTGTGGTTGGTGTCGATGATGGTCCGGCACCACGAGGCGGTGCCGCGTGACTGTCAGCGGACGTCGATGCCCATCGAGCGGGCGGTGCCGCGGACCTGTTGCTTGGCGGCGGCGAGGTCGTAGGCGTTGAGGTCGGGCATCTTGATCTGGGCGATCTCTTCGACGTCGGCCTCGGTGATCCGGCCGACCGTGACCTTGCCCGGTTCCTGCGACGCTTTCTCCAGCCCGGCCTTCTGGCGGATGAGGACGGGCGTCGGCGGCGTCTTCAGGACGAACGTGAACGTGCGGTCCTCGAAGATGGTGATCTCGACGGGGACGATCGTGCCGGTCTGCGACTCGGAGGCGGCGTTGTAGGCCTTGACGAAGTCCATGATCGCCACGCCGTGCGGACCGAGCGCGGTGCCGACGGGCGGGGCCGGGCTGGCCTTGCCTGCGGGGATCTGGATCTTGACGATCGCAGCGACCTTCTTCTTTGCCATCGGGGCGTCTTTTCTCTCTCTCGTCCGACCGGGCGCGGCGCGCCGTCGATCGGGTCTTGCGGCAGTTACAGCTTGGCGACCTGGCTGAAGTCCATCTCCACGAGCGTCTCCCGCCCGAAGATGTTCACCAGCACCTTCAACTTCATGTGGTCGGCGTTGATCTCAGCGATCTCACCGGAGAAATCGGCGAACGGTCCTTCCCGGACACGCACGCTCTCGCCGACTTCGTACTCGAGGCGCGGCTTGGCCCGCGCCGACGGCTCGGAGCCGTCGCCCTTGGCGGCGAGGAACGTGCGCACCTCCCGGCGTGACAGCGGCGTCGGCTTCTGGCCCTGGCGGCTCTGCCCGACGAACCCGGTGACACCAGGGGTGTTGCGGATGCAGTACCACGACTCGTCGTCCATCTGGCAGCGCACGAGCAGGTAGCCGGGGAAGACCTTGCGCTGGACGACCTGTTTGCGGCCGCCCTTGAACTCGACGACTTCCTCCATGGGGATGACGACCTCGAAGATCTTGTCCTCCATGTTCATGCTCTGGATGCGCGCGTGGAGGTTGGCGGTGACCTTCTTTTCGTACCCGGACTGGGTGTGCACGACGTACCAGGCGCCGGGGCGCGTCCATGGGTCGTCTTCGATCTCCACCTCGTCCGGGTCGATCACGACATCCGCACCGTCGGCCGGTGGCTCCGCGGCCTCGGCGTCGGGCTCGACGTCGGCGGCAGCCGTTTCGGGCTCGGGCTCGGCCGCGTCGGCGGCGGACGTGTCGGC
>JALZMG010000196.1 GCA_030858325.1 Actinomycetota bacterium
CAGCTTCAGGTCTCCGGGCAGTGGGAGACGGTCGCGCAGAGCCTCGAGCTCGTCGCAGCCGCCGTGCTCGAGCGGACGCTGAACGAGAGCGCCGCGACCGGAGACACCTCTTCCCAGACGATCGGCGCCCGCTCGAACGCTCGTGGCTCGTCGTCGAGCACCACGAGCCAGGCCGTCTTCCAGTCGCAGAGCGGAGACACCGCGATCCAGTCGCAGGAGGCCTACCAGATCGCGACGATCGAGCAGACGGGCTCGGCCTCCGCCGGGACGAGCGCCGGCTCGATCGTGCACCGCTATGCGACCCCGCCCCCCGGAACCGCGCCGGCCGCCAGCGACGCGGCTAGGCCGGACGGCACCTCCTCGCAGGCCGAGCCCAGCGCGATCGCCGAGGCTGTGGCGGTTGTCGAGACGAGCGCGACGACGGCGCCGGCCGCAGGCGCAGCGCCGATCGTGCCGACGGCGCACCGTCCGATCGCCCAGGTTCACGGGGCCGTTCGCACCCACACCGCCGGCGCCCACGCGGCTCGCACCGAAGCGGTTCTCGGCCACGCGGTTGGCGCCGGCGCCGTGCAGGCCGCGCAAGCCTCTCTCCCCCAGACGCTCTCGAGTGTCTCCACTCAGATTTCGTCGTCCCTCGCCCACGCCTTCGGCGCCGTCAGGCACCCGGCGGCGGTCGAGGCCTCGTCGGAGGCAGCAGACGACGAAGATGTCGCAGGCGGCTCGCGCCGCTCGACATCCGGCCCCGCACCATTCGGGGCGTCCGCCGGCTCAGTCGGCGCCACCTCGGGCGGAGCGCTCGCCGCGCTCGCCGCCCTGTTCGTCCTGGTGGCGCCCGGCCTGGGACGGCGGCTGTTCTCGCAGATCGGTAAGCGATCTGCGGTGTTCCTGCTCATCGACACCCGCCCCGGCTAGCCCCCTTCGGCTCGAACTCGGTCCACGCGGGATGCCCCCGGCATCCAGGCGTGTCATTCGATCCGACAAAGAACCGAAGGGAGTGAAAGTGTCTAGGAAGTTCCTGATCGCAGGCCTCAGCGCTGCGGCGCTCGCCTTGCCGGCCTCTGCAATGGCCGGAGGAAACGGCGGCAGCCTGCCCGATCCGACTGCTATCCAGGCCAACGTGGCCGCACAGGTGAGCACGCAGATCGCCGCTGTCCATCAGGGCGGCGTGGTCGCTAGCTCGGCCAGCGCGGACGCGAAGGGCAAGGGTGGCGACGGTGGATCCGCAGACGGCGGCATCTCCGCCGGCGGCTCGGCCAACTCCGGCGCAGTCGGAGGCACGGCCGACTCGAGCGGCGGCGACGCGAGCCAGAGCGGCGCGTCGGCACCCGGTGGCGGCTCCTCGGCCACCTCGAGCGGCGACACCAGCTCGTCCGGCAACACCGGCGGCGACTCCACCTCGAGCGCAAGCTCGAGCGGTGGCAGCGCCGACGGCGGCGACGGCGGCGAAGGGGCGAACGCGGCCTGCATCAGCGGCAACAGCTGCGCTGATGGCGGGAACGCCAGGTCCGACGGCAGGTCCGGCGACATCGACGTCGACAACGACGGCGACTCCGGCAACGCCAATGGTGGCGACTCGCGGGCGAACTCGGATGCCGACGGCGGCAACGGGCCCGGCGGCGACGCCGGCGCCCTGAGCGCAGCCGAAGGCGGCGACGCCGAGGCCGAGCAGGACAGCCCGACGACCGGTGACGCAACCGACACCAATACCTCCGCTGCCTCGGGCGGCGCAGGTGGCTCCAGTGGAGCCCTCGGTGGCTCGGGTGGGGACGGCGGCGCCGGCGACTCCGTCGCTGACGGTCTCGCCGAGAGCGGCAACAACCGCAACGAGAACAACGGCGACGGCGGCGACGCCACGTCGAACGCAGGCAGCACGGGTGGGGCCGGCCACGGCGGCGACGCCTCCTCGAACGCCGGCAGCGAAGGTGGAGCCGGCGGCGTGAGCGGTGACACGTCGGCCGGGAACAGCGGCTCGACCGGATCCGCGAGTGGCGGTCCCGCAAGCGGCGGCGACGCCGACGTGATCCTCGCGGGCGGCGAGACCGGTGCAGGCGGCGATGGCGGCGACGCCTCGTCGGTTGCGGCCTCGGAGAGCGGAGCCGGCGGCGACGCCGACACGTTCGGCGGAGCCAACTCGGCCGAGTCCATCGGCGGCGACGGTGGGGCCAACGTGAACGAGGCTGGAGCCGCACTCGCCGACGCGAGCGCCCTTGCCGACGGCACCGGCGACGCGGACGCGAGTGGCGGCAACGCCAGCGGCGGCAACGCCAGCGGCGGCGACGGCTACGCGTTCGGCGGCGAGGCCTCGAGCAACGCCGGGATGAACAACACGGCGCACGTCAGCCAGGTCAGCATGCAGGAGCAGATCGCTGATCAGACCAACCGTGATCAGACCAACCGGCTCAGGACTCGGATCCGCTTCGAGCTCTTCGGGCTGCTGTAGGAGAGATGGAGAGATCGCTGACCCGACGGCTCGACCCGCAGACCGCCCTCGCCCGGCCGCTTACCGGCCAGGACGGCGGCGGCTGCCCGGGTCGTCGGGAAAGCGACGACGACGAAGGACACGAGATGACCACTGAAACGGGATCGCGTCGTCTGCCGGCCCGGGGCAGGCGAGGCGACGCGATCCCACTGCGTGGTGCGCTACGACGACGAAAGGAACGCAGCACGGAATGAGAGAAACCTGGCGGTAGGCCGCTGCTGGGTCGCGCGACACGGCGCGACTCGGCGGCGGCCTCGCTGCCGCAAGCTCGATTCTGCAATCGACTCCACCTACGTG
>JALZMG010000198.1 GCA_030858325.1 Actinomycetota bacterium
GAACGATCGAGGAGGGAGTCGCGTCGCCGCTGGACGAGCTTCCGTTGCTGCTGACCGTCGAGGAGGCGGCGGCGGTGTTGCGCATCGGCCGCACGCTGGCGCACGCGCTGGCCCGCCGCTACGAGGCGGGCGGAGGACGCGAGGGGCTTTCGGTCGTGCGCCTCGGCGGCTGCCTGCGTGTCCCGCGGTGGCGTTGATCGAGCTGGCATCGCTGGCGATGCCGCCGGCGCGGACGTGAAGATGCTGCAGACGATGCTCGGCCACGCCTCCGCGGTGATGACGCTCGACCGCTACGGCCACCTCATGCCGGGCCGCGCACAGGACGTCGCCGATCGCCTCGACGCGCTCGCCCGGGCGGCGGTCGCGGACACGATTCCGGCGGTTGCGCCGCTCGGCGCGCGGGATTTTCGCGGGATGGACGCTCAGAGTGCCGGGTCCCGTCGAAGCGGAAATCGACCCTGAGCTGGACAAACGCTGGTGGTCGAGCCCGGCGTCGATCCGGGGACCTTCCGCTTTTCAGGCGGACGCTCTGCCGACTGAGCTACTCGACCGTGCTGACGGCGAGGCGGGCCTCGGCCGTGACTTGTGGCGGTCCCGACGGGACTTGAACCCGCGACCTCCGGCTTGACAGGCCGGCGTGAACTCCAGACTTCACCACGGGACCTCGTGGTTGCACATGGTGCAGATTGTTGCTGCCACGTGTGCGCACCCCCAACGGGATTCGAACCCGTGCCGCCACCTTGAAAGGGTGGTGTCCTAGGCCACTAGACGATGGGGGCAGGAGCCTCATCCAGTTGAGAGCGCCCCGACGTTACCACCCACCCCTCGCCGTTCCACGGGCTCCGTCGGGGTCTTGTGTCGAAGTGTGACCTGAGCGCCTCGAAACGGCGCTGTCCGATCTCGGGACATGGGTGACAGCCTCGAAACGGCGCTGTCGGGTCACACTTCGCGACGAGAGGCGGCGCGACGGCCACGAAATCGCGTCAGGCACGAGTGGACATGGCCCGCACGGACGCGTCGAGGATCCACGAGAGGAAGCCGTAGAGGTGGTGTTCGGGCGGATCGTCCTCGTCCAACTCGTCCTCCTCCTCGCCGACGTCGAGCAGCGTGCCGAGCACGAGGCGGACACTGTTCACGGCCTGCATGAACGCCAGCAGTTGCGCCTCGTTCATCTCGACCTTGCGCCCCG
Source organism: Actinomycetota bacterium (assembly GCA_030858325.1). Lineage (GTDB taxonomy): Bacteria > Actinomycetota > Acidimicrobiia > Acidimicrobiales > Ilumatobacteraceae > JALZMG01. Next base: position 1,190 of record JALZMG010000198.1, read on the forward strand.
TGGTGGCCAACACCTCGTCGAGCGCGTCGAGCCCGGCCAGGCGGCTGGTGAGAAGTTCGTCGCGCATCAGCCGCTGGTACTCCTCCTCCCGCTCGGCGTTCCCGGGGTGGACGACCGGGTACAGCCTCCGTAGCAGCGCCGGATCGGCGGCGGGATCGGTCAGCAGGGCGCGGAACTCGGCGAGCAGACGGATGACGAGCGCCCGTTCCTCGGCTCCGAGGTGGAGCACGAAGCCGTGTCGGGACCGAGTGACGAGCTTCGGTTCACTCATCGTGTTCCAGCGTTGCCCAGAGGCCGTGCTCGTGCAGCCGGAAGACGTACATCTCGGCCTGCTCGTGCGAGCCGCTGGCCACGACGGCCTTGCCCTTCTCGTGGACGTCGAGCATCAGTGCCGTCGCCTTGTCCAACCCGTAGCCGAACAGCTTCTGCAGGACGAACGTGACCCAACTCATCAAGTTGATCGGGTCGTTCCAGACGATGACGACCCACGGCCGGTCCTCGACGACCGCATCGTCGACTTCGGGCCGCTCGAGCACGCCCACCCCCGGCCCCGTCGGCGCGTCGATGGTCGGCATCGCCCCATTCAACCCCTGTCGGCGTCGCCTGACGATCCTCTCGTGTCTGTTACCGCGCAGGTCAGGCGGAGTCGCTCGCTCGGCGCGTCCGAGTGTTGGACGTCGACCGAGTGTCCGCTGCAGGGACGTCCCGGCCGCCAACACTCCGATGGGTACGACGAGGAGCCAGGCGGCCACCATCGACGTGGCGAGCGTGAATAGGTGGGCTGTGCCGGGCGGTCGTAGCCTGTGGCCGTCATGGCCGTCGGCAGCCGCCCTCTCGTCCCGTCCAGGCTCGCGCCGGCCGGGCTGGTGCAGCGGGCCCACGCGACGACGCGCGCACCACGTTCGACGCTCGCCGCCTACGTCGCGTTGACCAAGCCGCGCATCATCGAGCTGCTGCTGATCACGACCGTGCCGACGATGGTCCTCGCCGCCCGTGGCTGGCCGCCGCTCGGGCTGATCGTCGTCACATTGATCGGCGGGACGCTCGCTGCCGGCGGCGCCAACGCCGTCAACATGTACGTCGACCGCGACATCGACGCGATCATGGAACGCACGCGCAATCGACCCCTCGTCACGGGTGCGATCGAGCCCCGCCACGCCTTGGCGTTCGCGCTCGGCCTCGAGGTGCTCGCCTTCGTCGTGCTGTGGGCCGGCGCCAACCTGCTCGCCGCCGTCCTGGCGCTGGCCGCAGCTGCGTTCTACGTCGGCGTGTACACGCTCTGGTTGAAGCGCACGAGCAGCCAGAACATCGTCGTCGGCGGCGCCGCCGGTGCTGTCCCCGTGCTGGTCGGGTGGGCGGCCGTCACCGGCGGCCTGGCTTGGGCTCCGATCGTGCTGTTCGTCGTGATGTTCGCGTGGACGCCGCCGCACTTCTGGGCGCTGGCCATCCGCTACGCCGACGACTACCGCGCCGCGGGCGTGCCGATGCTGCCCGCCGTCGCCCCGCTGCGTCGCGCCGCCGGACAGATGCTCGCCTACACCGTGCTCCTCGTTGCCGCCACGCTCGTGCTCGCGCCCGTCGCCGATCTGGGTTGGATCTACACGGTCGCCGCCGTCGCTACCGGCGCAGGCTTCCTCGTCGCACTCGTGCTGCTCGCCCGCGATCCCACCGCGGCACGCAGCATGAAGGTGTTCACGTACAGCATCACGTATGTCACCGTGCTGTTCGCCGCGCTGATGATCGACGTGCTCGTCGCCGGACCAGTCCCTGGATGATCGGCCGGGGTGGATTTCGGCTCCGTCAGCGGGGGACCGATAATGTCGCCGCCGCGGCGGGCCGCTGCCTCTCTCGCCTCGCGCTGCATCCATGAGCACCATCGACACGAGCCCCGACACCCTCGCCGCCCCGGCCGCCGCCGTTGAACGGACCGGTGTCGGCCGCACCGTCGCGCTCGGCGCATTCCTGGCGTCGGCCGATCACAAGGTCATCGGGCGGATGTTCATCGGGACGTCGGTGCTCGCACTCGTCGGCACCGCCGTGCTCGGTGCGCTCCTTGGCATCGAGCGCATCGACGGCGACGCCGCCCTGCTCGACGCCGGCGCGCTGCCGCAGCTGTTCACCGGCTTCCGCCTGGCGCTCGTGTACGGCGTGCTCGTCCCGTTCCTGCTGGGAGTCGCCGTGGCCATCGTGCCGCTGCAGCTCGGTGCCCGGGCCCTGGCGTTCCCCCGGCTCGCCGCAGCCGGTTTCTGGGGATGGCTCGCCGGGCTCGTCCTGCTCGTCATCTCGTTGGCCGGCAACGGCGGACCCCTCGGCGGCGATCCCGACATGGTCGACTTGTTCCTCGCCGCCCACGTCCTCGTCGTGCTCGGCCTTGCCGCGGCGGCGACCTCCGTCGCCACCACCGTGCTGACGACACGGGCACCGGGGATGCGCATGCGGCGGGTCCCGTTCTTCTCCTGGTCGGCGCTCGTCGCCTCGATCGGTCTGCTGCTCGTCCTGCCGGTGATCGTCGGGACGCTGATCTACCTCTTCGTCGACCACCGCAACGCCCGCGCCGCGTTCGGCGGCAACGCGGGGATCGCCGCGTGGCTCGGGTTCGCCTGGACGCAGCCGACCACGTACCTCTTCGCGCTGCCGGCCGTCGGCCTCGCCGCCGAGCTGATCCCCGTCACGTTCCGCCGGCGGATGCCGCTGCGCGGCGTCGTGTACACCGGCCTCGCGCTCGTCGGCGCGGCCGCGTTCGCCGGAGTGACCCAGCAGGCCGGCTTCGTCGTGCCGTGGTCCGGATCGCAGCTGAACCTCGGCGGGCTCGGCCAGAAGATCGAGGACCTCGTTCCGTACGTGCTGTTCATGCTCGTGCCCCTCCTCGGCGTGCTCGTCGTGATGGGCGTCGGGGCACTCGCCGCGAAACCGAACAAGGGCGGCCCCCGCCCGCGCCTCACGGCCCCGTTCGTGTTCTCGTTCTTCGGCGTCGGAATGATCCTCGTCGGGATGCTCGGCGGCGTGCTGTCGCCGATCGCCGACCTCGGGCTACAGGGCACCGTGTTCGAAGAGGCGTCACTCGTGTACGTCGCCTACGGCGGGGCGCTGGCGGGGCTCGGCGCCGTCGCCTACTGGCTGCCCAAATGGGCCGGCGTCGTCGTCGCCGACATACCGGCGATCGGTCTGGCCACGCTCGGCGTGCTCGCTACCGTGCTTGCCTCGTTCCCCCACTACCTCGCCGGGTTCGCCGACCAGCCTGCGGCGGCCGGTCAGTTCGACAATGACGGACCATCAGCCCTGTGGAACGGCGCAGTGACCGCCGGGCACGCGCTGATGGCCCTCGTCGTGGTCGGCTTCGTCGGACTGGTCGTCAAGGCGCTCCGCACCGGTGGCGAACCCGTCGGCCCGGATCCGTGGGAGGCGCACACGCTGGAGTGGCTGACGTCCTCGCCGGCGCCGGCTGGCAACTTCCCCGAACCGCCGACGGTCATGTCGCCCGAGCCGGCCTACGACCTGCGCGCTGCGCCCCGCGACGACCGTGACGAGGGAGCGTCGTGATGCACGCGCTGCCCGCCGGCCCGGCCGCCCCGCCCCGCCGCCAACTGCTCGTCGGCACCGCGCTGGCGGGTACGGCGACCTTGATGCTGATCGGCGGCATGCTCGCCGTCTGGTACGTGATGCGCGCCCGTGCCGTCGACGCCGGCGAGCCGTGGCTGCCGGAGGGCGTCGTCATCCCCGAGGTGGCGGCGAACGTGATGCTGATCGGGATCTTCGGGCTGCTCGTGTTCGCCCAGTGGGCCGTGTACGCGGCGCGCCGCCGTGACCGGGTCAACACGGCGCTCGCCCTCGGCCTGGTGGCCTTCATGGCCGTCGCCGTCGTCAACGCCCAAGCCTTCATCTTCAGCGTCATCGAGCTGCCCGTCGCCGAGGGCCCGTACCCCGGCATGTTCTACGCCGTCACCGGCACGATGACGGCCCTGATCGTCATCGGCATCGTGTTCACCGCGATCACCGCGTTCAGAGTGCTCGGTGGGCGTCTGTCGGACAACGAGCTCGTCGCCGCCCACGCCCTGCACTGGTATGTCCTCACCGCCGCGTTCTGCGCGGTCTGGTTCGTGGTGTACGTGACGAAGTAACCATGTTCACCACCGGCTCCAAGCTCCTCCTCGGCGCGACGGTCATGGCGACCATCGCCGCCGTCGCCTACGGCCTCGCCCAGGGCGGCGCACTCGGCACGGTGGGGCTCACGTTCGCCGCACTCGCCCTGGCCCTCCTCGCCGGCGTCAACCTCTACGTCCGCGACGCCGATGTGTCGGCCATGGACGCTGCTGCGGTCGCCGCCTCGCCAGCCGCGGCCACGGCGCCCGGTGCCAGCGTCTGGCCGGCGGTCGCTGCGCTCGGCGCGGCGCTCGTGGTGATCGGTGTCGCCTCGTTCCCGGTCGTCGTGATCTTCGGTGTCATCGCCCTCGTCGCAGCGACGGTCGAGTGGATGGTCCAGGCATGGAGCGAGCGGGCCTCCGCCGACGGCGGGTACAACGCCGGCGTCCGGTCACGCATCGCCCACCCGCTCGAGTTCCCGCTGTTCGCGATCGTCGGGATCGGCATCCTCGTTTACTCCTTCAGCCGGATCATGCTGTTCCTGTCCAAGTCCGCCGGGCCCGTCGCCTTCGGTCTGATCGCCGCGCTGATCCTTGGTGCGGGCTTCGTCGTCGCGCTTCGACCGGCGATCAAGACCGGTGCCGTCGCCGTCGTCGCCGTCGTCGCCGCACTCGGTCTCGTCGCCGGGGGGGTCAGCGCAGCGCTCGACGGGGAGCGGGACATCCACGTCTACGAGACGACGTCCGACCTGGCGCGGGCGAACGAGTGCGACACGACGGAAGAGACCGAGGCCGACGAGAACGCCAGCCAGACCGTCGCCGCCAAGGCCAACATCACCGCCGAGGTCACGCTGCGCGAGGACGAGGCGCTCGTCGCCCGCAATCTGGGCATCGCCGGCGATCAGTCGACCGTCGTCGTCGCCCGCAACAACCCGACCAACGTGCTGTTCCGCAACGAGACGAGCGAGCCCCGGCGCATGGTGCTGCAACTCGGCTCGAACGGGGCGACGCTCTCCAACCCGGATCGGGCCGGCGTGCCGACGCAGCGCTGCACGTCGCTCGTCGAGGAGGGCGGCAGCCAGCTGCTCACGTTCTCCATCGCCATGCCGAGCGCAGCCCGCGAGCAGCCGTACCTGTTTACCGTGCCGGGCGTCGACGACACGCAGATCGAAGTGGTCGTCCCATGACCCATGTCGGCGGGCCGTTCGTGCTCGGCAGAGATCGCCCCGGCGATGGCGCGCCCGTTGGCGGCGTCGGTACGGTGAGCCGGGTGCTGACATCCCGGCGGACGCCACGCCTGCGACGCCGCCTGGGACCAGTCGCCGGCGTGCTCGTCGCCGCTGGCGCGCTCGCCGCCTGCGCCGAGGATGCGCCGCAGGACACCTGGGATCCTGCGGGTCCGAACGCACAGAAGATCCACGATCTGCAGTGGCCGGTGTTCGCCATCGCCGGGCTCGTCATGGTGCTCGTGTTCGCCGCCATCGTGTACGCCGTCGTGCGCTTCCGCGATCGCGGCCAGCCGATTCCCGAGCAGACGCACGGCAAGCCGGCGCTGGAGATCGGCCTGACGATCCTGCCCGCCCTCATCCTCATCGGCGTCGCCGTGCCGACCGTCGGCACGCTGATGGCGCTGTCGCGCACCAGCGACACCGAGTGCGTCGTCAACGTCACCGGCCAGCAATGGTGGTGGGAGGTCGACTATCCCAGCCAGGACGGCTGTGGGGGGATCGCCACGTCGATCGTGACGAGTGGGCAGATGGTCATCCCGACGGGCACGAAGGTGCTCGTCCGGGGCACCAGCCGTGACGTCATCCACAGCTGGTGGATCCCGCGGCTCAACGGCAAGCGCGACATGGTGCCCGGCCGCGTCCACTCCGTACGCCTGGAGGCCGACGAGCCGGGCATCTACGCCGGCCAGTGCACGGAGTTCTGCGGGCTCTCGCACGCCAACATGCGGATGGAGGTCGTCGCCCTCGACCCCGCCGACTTCGAGACCTGGAAGGCCAACCAGCTCGGCGAGTACACGGCGCCAGAGGACGAGACACTGGCTGCACTCGGCGAGGAGCTGTTCCTGGCGCAGTGCGCCAGCTGCCACCAGGTCAACGGCCTGCTCGACGGCGAGGGTGTCCCCGTCATCGCCGCGCCGGAGACTCGCGTGTACTCCGGCGCCGCACCGAACCTGTCGTACTTCATGACGCGCAACACGTTCGCCGGCGCGTCGTGGGACCTGCTGACCGATGAATGCCGCGACCGCGTGTGGAACGCCGCGCCGGAGGAGTTCGGCGCCCGCTATCTGGAAGGCGTGACGGCGGAGTGCCTGAACCAGGTCGACCTGCGCGAGTGGCTGCGCAACGCGCCGGAGAAGAAGCCGATGTTCGCCGATCCGGAGGAACTGGCCGCGACCGACGGCCTGTATCGCGGCATGCCGAACCTCGCCCTGTCCGAGCAGCAGATCGACCAGCTCGTCGCCTATCTGCTGGAGCGTTCCTGATGGAAATCGTGGCCTGACATGGCGATCATCGAGCGTCCGTCCACCGTCCCCGTCGTCGTCCCCGAGGGTCCCGCCGTCGTCGTCACTCCGAAGACCGCGCTCGGCGTGTTCCGCCGGCCGGTGTCGTCGACGGGGTGGCGCAACTGGCTGTTCACCGTGGACCACAAGAAGCTCGGCATCATGTACGGCGTCGCGGCGATGGCCTTCTTCGTCGTCGGCGGTATCGAAGCCCTGCTGATCCGCGCCCAGCTGGCCGGACCCAACGGCACCGTGCTGTCGGCCGGGGTGTACAACCAGATGTTCACCATGCACGCCACGTCCATGGTGTTCCTGTTCGCCATGCCGATGGCCGCCGCGTTCGGCAACTACTTCCTGCCGTTGCAGGTCGGCGCGCGCGACGTCGCCTTCCCGCGCATCAATGCGTTCGGTTTCTGGTCCTTCCTGATGGGCGCGTTCTTCGTCAACTTCGCGTGGATCTTCGGCGGCGCCGCCGACGGTGGCTGGTTCATGTACGCGCCGAACTCGAGCGTCCCGTTCTCCCCGACGAAGGGCATCGACTTCTGGGCCATCGGCCTGCAGATCACCGGCGTGGCGTCGCTGACCGGCGCCATCAACCTCATCGTCACCGTGCTCAACATGCGCACGAAGGGCATGTCGCTGATGCGCATGCCGGTGTTCACATGGATGATCCTCGTCATCCAGTTCCTGCTGCTGTTCGCCATTCCCGTGATCACGGTGGCGCTGTTCCTGCTGACGTTCCAGCGCAGTTTCGACGCCACGTTCTTCTCCGTCGCCGACGGCGCCGACCCGTTGCTGTGGCAGCACCTCTTCTGGATCTTCGGTCATCCGGAGGTGTACATCCTCGTGCTGCCGTCGTTCGGCATCATCAGCGAGGTCCTGCCGGTCTTCGCCAAGAAGCCGTTGTTCGGTTATCCGTTCGTCGTCTTCTCCGGGGCGGCCATCGGCTTCGTCGGCTGGGGCGTGTGGGCCCACCACATGTTCGCCTCCGGCATCGGGCCGATCAGCGTCGCCGTGTTCTCCCTGGCGACGATGGCCATCGCCGTGCCGACGGGCGTCAAGATCATCAACTGGACGCTCACGTTGTGGGGCGGGAAGATCACGTTCTCGACGGCGATGCTGTTCGCCATCGGGCTCGTCGTGCAGTTCACGATCGGCGGCCTGTCCGGCGTCACCCACTCCGTGGCGCCGTCGGACACGCAGCAGACCGACACGTACTACATCGTCGCCCACTTCCACTACGTGCTGTTCGGTGGCGCCGTGCTCGGGTTCTTCGCCGGGTTCTACTACTGGTGGCCGAAGATCTTCGGCAAGTGCCTGAACGAGAAGCTCGGCAAGTGGAACTTCTGGTTGATGACGATCGGCATGAACCTGACGTTCGGACCGATGCACATCATCGGCCTGCAGGGTCAACCGCGGCGGATGTACCAGTGGACCCCCGAACGCGCCGGTGAGGGCTTCTTCAACATGGGCTTCTGGAACGCCGTGTCGACGGTCGGCGCGACCACGCTGGCGATCAGCGTGCTGCTGTTCCTGATCAACGTCGTGCACACGACGCGCAAGGAGCCCGTCGCTCCGCTCGACCCGTGGGACGCCCGCACACTCGAGTGGATGACCACGAATCCGCCGAAGGCGCACAACTTCGACGTCGTGCCGACGGTGCACGCGCTCGACGAGTTCTTCCACCGCAAGTACGAAGACGTCGGCGAGGGTGACCACCACGACCTGCGGCGCGTGGCGACGGCGGAGGAACTGCTCGCCGAGCAGGAGGCCAACGCCGACACACACCTCCACCTACCGTCGCCGTCGTACTGGCCGCTCGTGCTCGCCGTCGGCCTGCCGGTGATCGGCTTCGGCGTGATCTACGAACACATCATCGCCATCGTCGGTGCGCTGATCGTCGTGCTGGCGATCTTCGGCTGGGCGCTCGAACCGTCCGTCGCCGACGAGTCCGACTACGAGCCGCCGTCCGACGACACGCCGGGCACGGAGCTGGCGACGGTGGGGAGTCCCTGATGGCCGACGAGGAGAACGCGGCCGGGACCGGCGGCACGGCAAGCACCGGGGACAGGGCGCCTGGCGAGAAGACGTCGGGCGACGGTGCGGCGGACCTCGGGAACGAACCTCACGAACACGGCGGCGCCGTCGTCGACACGCTCGACGAGATCCCCATGGGCGGCGTGCCGGAGCCTGGCCCGGCGGCCGACGAGCAGCGTCCGGGTGACGATCCCAACCGGTTGACGTCCCTGCCCGACCACGGCGAGCAGCGCGACGACCACGGTGGGCACGCGACGACGACGGGGTTGTCGAACAACAAGATGGCGATGTGGCTGTTCCTCGGTTCGGAGTGCCTGCTGTTCGGCGGGCTGATCAGCACGTACATGCTCTATCGCGGCCGCCACTCGGGCAACCTCGGCCCAGACCAGATCTACGACATCCCGTTCACGTCCGTCTCCAGCTTCGTGCTGCTGATGAGCTCGCTGACGATGGTGCTCGCCGTCTCGGCCATCGCCAGGGGCGACCTCCGGGCGACGAAGGTGTGGCTGTGCGTCACGGCGCTGCTCGGCACGACGTTCGTCGGCGGGCAGGTGTACGAGTTCACGTCCTTCTACCGGGAGGGGCTGGGCTTCACGACGAGCCTGTTCTCGTCGAGCTTCTACACGCTGACCGGGTTCCACGGCGCGCACGTGACGATCGGCGTCATCATGCTCCTGGCGCTTGTCGGCATGCTGTCCAAAGAGCGGGTGACCGGTGACAAGTCCGAAGTCGTCGAACTGGTCGGGCTGTACTGGCACTTCGTCGACATCGTCTGGATCATCATCTTCACGCTCGTCTACCTGATCCCCGCCTGACCGACCATGAGCACCGAGACCGCCCCCGGCCCCGACACCCCGGCGGGCCCCGTCGCCGACGCTCCGGCCGGCGCGCACGCCGCGGTGCACGAGATGGACGACGCCCACCACGCCCACGACGGGCACGGGCACGGCGCCACCGACAAGCAGTACATCGTCATCGCCGCCATCCTCGCCGCCATCACCGCGGCCGAGGTGACGATCAGCTACATCGACGTCGGGCCGATCTTCCTGCCGGCACTGATCATCATGATGGCGGCCAAGTTCGTCATCGTCGTCAGCTACTTCATGCACCTGAAGTTCGACAGCAAGATCTTCAGCTTCCTCTTCTATCTCGGCCTGTCGCTGGCGGTGTTCGTGTACATCGCCGCGCTCGCCATGTTCCATTTCTTCGACGGTTGAGTCGTCAGGCGCGACTCGGACCGCAGCGCCAAGGAGCGATCGCATGAGCCAGGAGACCGAACGGGACGAGGAGCGGGCGAGCGTCGCCGCCAGTGCGGCTGCCGCCGGCGTCGGCGGCGCCGCCGCCGGAGCCGCCGCGGCGGGTCGCGACGTTGTCGTCTCC
>JALZMG010000201.1 GCA_030858325.1 Actinomycetota bacterium
CGTTCACGGCGAACACGATCCTGCGCGACCCGGCGTGGCGCAAGCGCGACGGGGCGGGCGCGCTGCGCATCGCCCCGTCCGACGCGCAGCGGTTGGGCATCGTGTCCGGTGACGGCGTACGCGTGACGACGAAGCGGGGGAGTGCAGTTGCCGTGGCCGAGGTCGACGACGCCATGCACGACGGGCACGTCTCGCTGCCCAATGGGCTGGGCCTGGATCATCCCGGCGCCGACGGGACACCTGTCGTCACCGGTGTCGCCCCGAACGAACTGACGGCGAGCGAAGACCGCGACCCCGTCGCCGGCACCCCGTGGCACAAGCACGTCCCGGCGCGCCTGGAGCGGATCGAGGCTGCGCAACCCGAGGTCGGTTCGTGATGCGGCGGACCCGCTTCGACGACTGGCCGTGCCCGATCGCCAGGGTCACCGACCTCGTTGGCGACTGGTGGACGCCGCTCGTGCTGCGCGAGCTGTTCGCCGGCCGCTCCCGTTTCGACGACATCCAGCGCGCGCTCGGCTGCAGTCGCGCCGTGCTCGCCCAGCGCCTCACCCGCCTCGTCGAGGACGGGCTGCTCGTCAAGGTTCCCTACGCGGAGCACCCTCCCTCGCCACGACTACCGGTTGACGGACAAGGGTCGGGCGTTCTGGGACGTGCTCGCGGCGATGGGGCTCGGACTGGATGTGGCCGGACGGCGAGGCGCCGGTCGTACTCGTCGACCGCGACTCGCACGACGTCGTGCGCCCCGTCGTCGTCGACGAGCGCACCGGCGACCCCGTCGACGTCCGCCGCCTCCGCGTCGCCCCCCGCTGAGCGGGTCGGTGCGGTCAGGTGTCGATGACGGCGGCGGCGACGAGTTGTTTGAGCTGGTTGCGCAGCGGCAGCGAGTTGCTCGGCAGGAGCTGCGTCATGAACACGACGCTGAGGTCGCGCGCCGGGTCGATCCAGTACGCCGTGCTCGCCGCACCGCCCCAGCCGTGGTCGCCGACGCTGCCAGGCACCTTCGCCGCCAGCGGGTCGACGGTGACGCTGACCCCGAGCCCGAAGCCGACGCCGTCGAAGGTCGTCTCCGAAAACAGCGGGCGGCCGAACGCCGTGAGGTCGGCGTTGCCAGGCAGGTGGTTGCTGGCCATGTAGTCGACGGTGCCGGGGGCGAGGATGCGCACGCCGTCCAGCTCGCCGCGGCGGCGTAGCATCTCGGCGAAGCGGATGTAGTCGCCGGCCGTCGAGCACAGCCCGCCGCCGCCCATCGTGGCCTTCGGGACGACGCGCGCCGGCGCGCCCATCGTGTCGTAGCGCAGCACCTCCCCAGTGCCGGGCGTCGGGACGTACAACGCAGCCAACCGGTCGGCGTGTTCGTCGGGCACGGACCACATCGTGTCGTCCATGCCCAGCGGGTCGAGCACGTTTGACTGCACGAACTCGGCGAACGGCACGCCACTCGCGGCCTCGACGACCATGCCCAGCACATCGGTGCTCATGCCGTAGTTCCACTCGGTGCCGGGCTGGAACAGCAGTGGAAGCTTGGCCAGACCGTCACAGACGCCGGCGAGATCGACGTCTGTTGGCACGCCCCATTCGAAGCCGGCCTGGCGGTAGAGCGTGTCGACCGGGTGGGCCTGCATGAAGCCGTAGGTGAGGCCGCTCGTGTGCGTGAACAGGTGCCAGACGCGCATCTCCTCGGTGACCGGCTCGGTCTCCGGGCGCACCGCAGTCCCGCCACGCCACACCCGCAGGCCCTCGAAGCTCGGGATGTAGTGGCGCACGAGGTCGTTGAGCTCGAAGCCGCCCTGTTCCCACAGCACCAGCGCGGCGACGGCGGTGATCGGCTTGGTCATCGAGTAGATCCGCCAGATCGTGTCCGTCTCGACGGGCAGACCCGCCTCGATGTCCCGCTGGCCGTACGTGCCGAGGTGGGCCAGCTCACCGTGGCGGGAGACGGCGAGTAGCCAGCCGGGCAGCCGGCGGTCGTCGACGTAGCGGCGGAAGTGCGTGTCGATGCGGGCCAGGCGGGCGGCATCGAGGCCGACCTCGCCGGGGTCGATGTCCACCTTCAGCTGCGGCATCCGCGCACGATAAGTGACATCCGAGGTTTTCATGCACCCGGGGGTTTGGCGCCCCCCTGCCGGTCACGAAAACCCCGGGCCCTCGAAACCTCGGATGCGGTCTACGTCGTGCGGATGCGCGTGGAGTGGGTCGCCTGCTCGCTACCGTCGATCCATCCTGACGACCCGGCCGCCGCGGACCACCGAGTCCC
>JALZMG010000209.1 GCA_030858325.1 Actinomycetota bacterium
GTGCTGCACACCGCCGCGTACGGCTCGCGCGTGCCACCACTGGCACCGCCGGCGGGGCTGAACGCGCCCCCACCGGCGCCCGAGCCCTTCGAGCCCGTCGAGGCCGCCGACCGCTTCCGCATCGCCAGCATCTCCAAGGTCATCACCGCCACGGTCGTGTTGGACCTCGTCGAGGACGGCGCGTTCGATCTCGACCAGCCCGTCGGGGCCGTGCTCGCCGCGCACGTCGGGGCGACGAGCACCGATCCCGCCGTCGGCGCCATCACGGCGCGCCAACTGCTGTCGCACACGTCCGGCTTCGACCCCTACGACCGGACCTTCTTCGGTGGCGGCTCACTGTCGTGCGTCGAGGCCGCCCAGCGTGGGTTGTCGCGAGGGCTGAACAGCGCACCCGGCTCGGCGTACCGGTACTCGAACATGAACTTCTGCCTGCTCGGCTTGCTGATCGAGCAGGTCACCGGCCAGCCGTATGCGGACGTGGTCGGCCAGCGGCTCCTCGACCCGCTCGGCATCGAAGGGATGCGCATCGCCGGGACGTTCGACCCCGACCCGGCCGAGGTCGAGCACCCGTCGGTGGCCACGCGCAACTACATGGAGGCGCTCGGCGGTGCCGGCGCGTGGATGGCGACGGCGGCCGACGTCGTGCGCATCGTCGACGCGCTCGATCCGGACAAGCCGGGCTGGCACCCGCTGTCGGAACAGACGGCGGCAACGATGCGCCTCGGCGCGCCCGGCATCACGTACCCGCCCGATCAGTGGTACGGGCTGGGCCTGATCGTCTCCGCCGACGGCACGTGGGGGCACTCCGGCACGCTGGAGAACACGCATGCGATGGTGCTGCACCGCCCGGACGGCGTGACGTGGTGCGTGCTCGTCAGCGGCGAGTACCCCGGCCAGACCGAGCGACTGCGGGCGATCTTCGACGAGTCGATGGCCGAAGCCGGCATCACGCTCTCCTGATCCCGTCATCGCTCTCGCCATCTAACGGCGGGGTGACGCGCCGTCACGACTGTTGCGCTGGAAGCCACCGCGGCTTCGTCCAGACAACGAAAGCGAGGGAACTCCAATGCTCACGACACCGACCACTTCCACGAATGGCGTGCAGCCGGCATCGGTCCGCCTCCCCGGCAAGCCGGTGGATCCGGACGGCGCTGATCTCGCCGCGCCGATCGCCGGGCTGCTGCGCGAGCTCGGCGTGCTGGAGACCGAGGAGGATGCCGAGAAGGGCGTCAGCGTGACTGGCACGCCACAGAGCCTGCAGGGTCATCACGGCCGGCGTGCTGGCGGCGACGAAGGCGTCGACGGTGGTCACTGGTCTGAGCGGATTCGTGATATCGGTCGGTGCCTCGTTCACCGCCTCTCACGCCGACAACGTGGCGCGGAAGATCGCCCTCCTCGGCGGGGCCGCCGTGGTGCTCGCGGCGACCATCGTGGCGATCGCCGTCATCGTCAAGGGCGACTGCGCGCCTACGCCCCGATCATTGCGCCGGCCAGCGGCGCCGCGCCGGCAGGCGCAGCGGCGGCCAGCAATGGCGGCGTCCCGGTCACGCCGGCGCTGCTCGCCGCCCTGTCGTCACAGCCGACCGCGGTGCAGACGGGGGGCCCTCGTTGGTCCAGGTGACCGGGCTGCACTACGGCGACGAGGGCCTGCAGCTCCGTCGAGCCGACGGCGACTGGATCGGCGTCGAGCGGGTTACGCAGTTCCAGCCCGCGTGACGTCCAGGCACGTCAGACCGGAATCACGTCGACGTGGATGCCGGCGGCACCGACGAGCCGCTGGATGTCGTCGGCATCCGACGTGATGATGTGGTCGTCGTCGGACGCCAGCCCGACGACGGCTGCATCGATGGCGTCATGGCCGGCGGTGCGCGCGAGCAGCATGCCGGCACGGCGCCCGAGTACATCGTCCAGGCCGGCAACGTCGACGCCGGCGAGCGCACGAGCAAGCAGCACCTGCCGACCGAACCCATCTCGCCAGATCTGGGCGACGACGCCGCCGTGCGTCAGGGGCGGTGTGCCGCTCAACTGCGCCGCCTTCAGCCGGCGCCACATCGCGCGGTCGTCGCGCTCTAGGGCGAAGAAGGCACCGGCATCGAGGATCAGCGTCATGTGACGCCCGAACGGCGGGATGCGTCGGCCCGCACGGCGGCCGCGGCGTCACGATCGGCACGTGCCTGCTCGGCGAGTTCTGCGGTGTCGATCCGGCCGTGCTCGGCCTCGTACGCGGCGACCGCCGACGCCAACGCTCGGAGACGGCGATCTCTCGCTGCCCTGTCGGCAATCGCGTCGCTGACCCACGAACTGACCGACTCGGCCCGGCCTTCGTTCACGGCCGCCGTCGCCGCGGCGGCCAAGTCGGGATCAATTGAAACCGTGAGTCGCTGCTTGCGCATACGATCAGCATACAGTCGTACGCAACATCACGTACGGAGCCGAGACAGGGCGAGGATGACCGTCGTGTCGTTGCCGGGGTTGCGCAACTCACGCCGCGCGATTTCGGCTAGCCACAGCACCGCGCCCCGTGGAAGTGTCAGCCGAACTCCGCAGGCGCCGACGATCTCCAGCGATCCCGCCCTGACGACGACGAGCGCGTCCCGCCACTCCACAGGGTCGTCGGCGCGGGAACCGCCGGGTTCGATCGCCACGGTCCGCCGGGCGAAGCGTGTGACCATGGTCATCACGACGCCCGATGCGCCCGGAACTCATCGGAACGCGTGGACGGCGGCGATGCGCACGGCGGCTACCGCCCGCCACGCTGCCAACACGGCGGGGTGGTGGCC
>JALZMG010000218.1 GCA_030858325.1 Actinomycetota bacterium
GCGCGACGACTTCTTGTCCGTCGAGCACCTGCTGCTCGCCATGCACGACCGCCTCGGTGTCGGCACGGAGGAACTGCTGCAGGTGCTGCAAGAGGTGCGCGGCTCGCATCGCGTCATGTCGCAGAACCCCGAGGACCAGTTCCAGGCGCTCGAGCGCTACGGCCAGGATCTGACGGCGCGCGCTCGGGAGGGCAGGATCGACCCCGTCATCGGGCGCGACGACGAGATCCGGCGCGTGATCCAGGTGCTGTCGCGGAGGACGAAGAACAACCCGGTGCTGATCGGCGAGCCCGGCGTCGGCAAGACGGCGATCGTCGAGGGACTCGCCCGGCGCATCGCCGACGGCGACGTGCCGGAGGGCCTCAAGCACAAGCGGCTGATCGCGCTCGACATCGCCTCGATGCTCGCCGGGGCGAAGTACCGCGGCGAGTTCGAGGAGCGGCTGAAGGCCGTGCTCAAAGAGATCACCGACGCCGCCGGCGAGGTCATCACGTTCGTCGACGAGTTGCACACGATCGTCGGCGCCGGCGCGGCGGAGGGCGCGATGGACGCCGGCAACATGATCAAGCCGATGCTCGCCCGCGGCGAGCTGCGGATGATCGGGGCGACGACGCTCGACGAGTACCGCAAGCGGGTGGAGAAGGACCCGGCGTTGGAACGCCGCTTCCAGCAGGTGTACGTCGCCGAGCCGTCCGTCGAGGACACAGTCGGCATCCTGCGGGGGCTCAAGGAGCGCTACGAGGTCCACCACGGCGTGCGCATCCAGGACTCGGCGCTCGTCGCTGCGGCGATGTTGTCGAACCGCTACCTGACGAACCGTTTCCTGCCGGACAAGGCCATCGACCTGGTCGACGAGGCGGCGAGCAAGCTGCGCATCGAGATCGACTCGATGCCGACGGAGATCGACGTCGTCGAGCGGCGCATCCTGCAGTTGGAGATCGAGCAGGTCGCCCTGGAGCCGAAGCCCGGCGAGACGTCGACGGACAACGCGTCCACGGCCAGGCTCGACGCGCTGCACGACGAGCTGGCGACGCTGAACGCCGAATCGGCGGAGATGAAGCGGCACTGGGAGTCCGAGCGCGAGGCGATCGACGCCATCCGCACGCTGAAGGAGGAGTTGGAGCAACTGCGCAGCCAGCTCGAGCGGGAGAGTGACCTCAACGTGGCGGCGGAGATCCGTTACGGCCGCATCCCGGAGCTGGAGCGGCGCATCGAGGAGGCCACGGGGCACCTCGACGAACTGCAGTCCGAGCAGCGGATGCTCAAGGAGGAAGTCGACGCCGAAGACATCGCCGAAGTCGTCTCCAAGTGGACGGGCGTCCCCGTCAGCCGGCTGATGGAGGCCGAGGCGGCCAAGCTGATCCATCTCGAGGAGCACCTCCACCAGCGCGTCGTCGGCCAGGACGAAGCGGTCACTGCCGTCGCCAACGCCATCCGCCGCAGCCGGGCCGGGCTGTCGGACCCACACCGGCCGATCGGTTCGTTCATGTTCCTCGGCCCGACGGGCGTCGGCAAAACCGAGCTGGCACGGGCACTGGCCCAGTTCCTGTTCGACGACGAGCAGGCGACGGTGCGCGTCGACATGGGCGAGTACATGGAGAAGTTCTCCGTCAGCCGCCTCATCGGCGCGCCGCCCGGTTATGTCGGCTACGACGAGGGCGGGCAGCTGACCGAGGCGGTGCGACGGCGGCCGTACTCGGTGGTGCTGCTGGACGAGATCGAAAAAGCGCACCCGGACGTGTTCAACACGCTGCTGCAGGTGCTCGACGACGGGCGCCTGACCGACGGGCAGGGCCGCACCGTGGACTTCACGAACACGGTGTTGATCATGACGTCGAACCTGCCAGGTGACCCGCTCGAGTTCTTCAAGCCGGAGTTCGTCAACCGCGTCGACGAGATCATCCGCTTCCGGGCGCTCGGCCAGGACGAGCTGGCGCAGATCCTGGAGATCCAACTCGGCGTGTGGCGGCGCCGCCTCGCTGAGCGACGCATCGAGCTGGTCGTCGGCAACGAGGCCATGCGTCACCTCGCCGTCGAAGGGTTCGACCCGGCGTTCGGGGCGCGGCCACTGAAGCGGATCATCCAGCGCGAGATCGGCGACCCCGCGGCGATCCTGCTGCTCGAGGGCAAGGTCACCGACGGCTCGACGATCACCGTCGACGTCGTCGACGGCCAATTGTCCGTCACCGCCTGAGATCCCGAACTGTCCTTTCCGATCGGCCGGATTGGGCCGGTCGGAAAGGACAGAACGGCGCTTACGGCCGGTGGCGGACGGCGTTGGCGTGGGCGGGGAAGCCCTCGTGGTCGGCGAGGGCGACGATCGACGGGGTCATGCGGGCGAGCGCCTCGGCGTCGGCCCTGGCGACGGCCGTGCGCTTGAGGAACGCCTCGACGGTGACGCCGGAGGAGACCTCGGCGAAGCCCGACGTCGGGAGCGAGGCGGGGCAACCGATGACGAAGTTCGCCGCCGAGAAGGGGGTGTGCTGGCCGATGAGGATCTCCCCGGCGTGGACGAGCCCGTCGACGAGGCGATCGACGTCGGCGGTGGCGACGGCGAGTTGCAGGTGTTCGGGGGCGTAGCGGTTGGCGACGTCGAGCGCCCCGTCCAACGTGGCGACGAGGACGCAGCCGCCGTTCGTGCCGAGCGCTGCGGTCGCCGCCTCGGCGCGCGCCGCCGGCAGGTCGGCCAGCTGCCGGGCCAATTCCACGTCGGTGGCGTCGGCGACGTCGGCCGACGTCGTGACGAGGACGACGGAGGAGTCCGTGCCGTGCTCGGCCTCGATCAGCAGATCGGCCGCGAGGCAGACAGGATCGGCCGTGTGGTCGGCGACCACCACGCTCTCCGTCGGACCAAGCAGCATCATCGTCGCCGTGCCGTGGCGCTGCATCTCCACCTGCGCGCACGTCACGGCCGGCGATCCCGGCCCGACGATCTTGCGCACCTTGGGAATCGACTCGGTCCCGAACCCGAGCGCGGCCAGCCCTGCGGGCCCGTTCACACGAAACACGTCGGTGATGCCGAGCTTGCGGCAGACCACGAGCACTGCTTCGTCGACCGCACCGTCGGTGGCGCCGGGCCGCGGGGGGACGACGAGCACGATGCGGGGAACGCCGGCGACGATGGCCGGCACACCGAGTTGGTAGGCGACGCTCGGGTAACTGGCCTTGCCGGACGGCACGAACAGGCCGGCCGAGGCGATCGGGGTCACCTTCTCCCCGACGCGCAGGCCGGGTTCGGACTCGAAGCTCCAATCGCCTGCTCGCGCCCGCACGTGCTCGTTGAAGTCGCGGCAGTGGGCGATGGCATCGTCGAGCGCGGCGTCGACGGCGGGGGACACGCTCGCCGCGTCTATCTCGTCGGCGCCGACGCGCAACTGATCCGGTGTGACGTCGACGCCGTCGAAGCGGGCCAGCGCGTCGCACACGGCGCGGTCACCGCGCCGGCGGACGTCCTCGACGAGGTCGGCGATCGACGCCCGCAACTCCGGATCGAAGATGTCGGCCAGCCCGCGAGCGCAGAGCGCGGACCGTGCTCGCTCGTCCATCTCGCTCCACCGCAGCCGGCGCATCACCGTCTCGTTCATCAGTGGTGGTGACGGTAGCGACACCCGGTCAGCGCTGCTCTGGCGACACTGCCGCTGGGGGGTGATCGCCGGCTTCTGGTCGTCCGGTAGCCTCCGGGCACGTTATGCCCGTCACTGTGGTCGTCGGCGCCCAGTGGGGTGACGAGGGCAAGGCCAAGGTCATCGACCTGTTCGCCAAGGAGCACGGGTACGTCGTGCGCTACCAGGGTGGGCACAATGCCGGGCATACGGTCGTCGTCGGCGGCGAGCGGTATGCACTGCAGCTGATCCCGAGCGGGATCCTCTACGACCACGTCATCCCCGTTATCGGCAACGGTGTCGTCGTCGACCTGCCGACGCTGTTCGCCGAGATCGACACGCTGGAGTCGCGGGGCACGTCGTGTTCCCGGCTGCAGGTTTCCAGTCGTGCCCACCTCATCTTCCCGTGGCACCAGGCCCACGACGCGATCGCCGAGGCGATGCGCGGCGACGACAAGATCGGCACGACGTTGAAAGGCATCGGCCCGGCCTACGCCGACAAGGCCAGGCGGGTCGGGATCCGTGCCGGCGACGTGCTCCATCCCGCCCGGTTCGCCGAGCACGTGCGCACGCGCGCCGTGGCCGAGAACCGGCAGCTGACCGCCGCCGGCGGCGAGCCGATCGACGTCGACGACGTCGTCGTCCGCTTCGTCGAGCTCGGCGCCCGCCTTGCTCCCTACGTCGTCGACACCGTCGGGCTACTCCACGACGCGCTGGCGACCGGCGCCCACGTGCTGCTGGAGGGCGCGCAGGCGACGTTCCTCGATCTCGACCACGGCACGTATCCCTACGTCACGTCGTCGAACCCGACCGCCGGTGGTGCCTGCGCAGGAACCGGGCTGGGCCCGCGCGACATCGATCGCGTCGTCGGCATCTCCAAGGCCTACACGACTCGCGTCGGTGCCGGACCGTTCCCGACGGAGCTGACCGACGACGACGGTGACCGGCTCGTCGATGTCGGTCGGGAGTTCGGCACGGTCACCGGGCGCAGGCGCCGGGCCGGATGGCTGGACTGCGTGATGCTGCGGCACGCCGTGCGCCTGAACAGCCTGACCGAGGTGGCCCTGACGAAGCTGGACGTGCTCGACGGCTTCGAATCAGTCAAGGTGTGCACCGGCTACCGGCTCGACGAGCACTCCCTGTCCTCGTATCCGGACCGGTCGGACCTCCTCGCTGTCGTGGAACCCGTCTACGAGACGCTGCCCGGTTGGGGCACCGGACTCGGCGACGTCCGGGCACCGTCTGCATTGCCGCCGGCGGCCCGTGACCTGATTGCGCTCGTCGAGCAGCAGGTCGGGGTCCCCGTGCGCGTCGTCGGCGTCGGTGCCGAGCGCGACGACTACCTGGTCTGGCAATCATGACGTTCATTGCGTTCCCCGGCCACGCAGGCCGCCGTGGGCCGCTCCCTCGCTGGCGCTCGGTCGCTCGCATCAGCGAGATGGTCCGATGATTGATCGTTACACGCGGCCGGAGATGGCTGCGGTGTGGGCGGACACGACGCGCTTCCGGCGATGGCTCGAAGTCGAGCTGCTGGCGACCGAGGCGCATGCCGCGCTCGGCGTCGTCCCTGCCGCGGACGCCGCAGCCTGCCGGCAGCGGGCGCCGGCCGTCGACGACGACTTCGTCACCGCCGTCGCCGCCCGCGAGCGGACGACCGACCACGACGTGGCCGCGTTCGTCGATGTCGTGCAGTCGCGCATCGGAGCGCCGGCGGGATCGTGGATCCACTACGGGCTGACGTCGTCCGACGTCGTCGATACGGCGCTGTGCTGGGCGATGCGTGACGCCGTCGACCTGCTACTCGCCGCGGCGACGGAGTTGCTCGGCACACTCGTCGACCTGGCCAGGCGCCACCGGGACACGGTGATGATCGGGCGGACCCACGGCATCCACGCCGAGCCGACGACGTTCGGGACGAAGGTGGCGCTGTGGGCGTTGCAGCTCGACCGCGATCGGGCGCGGTTGCGGGCCGCGGGCGAGGCCGTCGCCGTGTGCAAGCTGTCCGGTGCCGTCGGGACGTACTCGAACGTCGACCCGGCCGTCGAGGAGCACGTCGCGACGGCCCTCGGCCTGCGTCCTGTGCCGGCGACCCAGGTCATCGCCAGGGATCGCCACGCCGAGTTCCTGTGGGCCTGCAGCGCGACGGCGGCGACGTGCGAACTGATGGCGGTCGAGTTGCGGCACCTCCAACGCACGGAAGTTGCCGAGGTGCTGGAAGGATTCAAGGACGGCCAAAAGGGGTCCTCGGCGATGCCCCACAAGCGCAATCCGATCTCCGCGGAGACGGTCAGCGGGCTCGCGCGTGTCGTGCGTTCAAACCTGCAAGCGGGAATGCAGGATGTTGCGCTGTGGCATGAACGAGACATCTCCCATTCGTCGGTAGAACGCGTCGTGCTCCCGGACTCGTCGATCCTTGTGCACTACATGCTCCATCGGCTCAATCGACTGTCACTCGGCATGCATGTCGACGGCGAACGGATGCGGGCCAACCTGTGGTCGAGCCACGGTCTCGTCTTCAGCCAGCCGGTCCTGTTGGCCATGGTGGCGGCGGGCCTGTCGCGGGATGAGGCGTACCGGATCGTGCAGCGCAATGCACTGCTGGCGTGGAAATCGCGAACCGACTTCCGCGCCGTGCTGGAAGCCGACGACGAGATGGCGCTTGACGCGACGCAGCTCGACGCAGCATTCGATCTCGATCGGTCACTGCGTCATCTCGGGCGCACGGCAGCGGCCGTCGACGCCATCCGTCTCTGATCCAGGTTCTCGCGCGTGCTGGTGACACGCGCCGACGCCCGCCACCGGCGCTGTCGCGTTGTCAGCCGCGGCGACTGACGCCGGCGCGCGTGAGCACGGCGGCCGGGACGCCGACCTCCCGCCATGACGTGTAGGTGATGCCATGGCGCTTGCTGTAGCTGGCGGCGACCTCGACGAAGGACTTCTCCACCTCGGCCAGATCGATGCCCGTGCTCATCGTCAACAACTCGTCGGACAAGTCGCGCCTCTCCTGCACGAGTCGCAGTTCGGAGAGTGCGTCGGCGGATGCCAACTGCGCGTCGATGGCCTTGATCCGCTTTTTGACGGAATCAGGCGTGCGCTTGCGACCCCGCCGTGGCTTGTTCGCACGAAGCGCGTCGAGATAGTCGCGCACCGCGCGTCCTTCGGTACGGCCCTGCGCAAGGGCTGCTTTGTGCTCGTTGCTCATCGGCCCTTTCGGGCCTCGCTTTGCTGCCATGGGCGCCATGGTAGGACGATCTGGGGCGAATGCATAGCTTCCAGCCGAGATCCGTCGGAGGAGTCATGGAGCTGATACCGGCAGGAGAGATCGGCGATCAAAGTCAGCTGGCCAATTCGGCCAGGGTTGCCAGGTGGTCGACGTCGCCGAGGTCGAGCACCTGCAGATAGATGCGCTGCGCTCCCGCTTCGTGCCAGCGGGCGAGCGTGCGACGAGCGTCGTCGAGCGTGCCGGCGACCCCGTTCCCACGGACCTCGTCAGGTTCCCGCCCGATCGCTGCGGCTCGCCGGTCGAACTCGGACGTGGAGGCGCCGACGCAGGCCACGAGCGCCGCCGAGTACGTCAGATCGTCGGGGTCCCGGCCCGCCGCCGCGCATGCCGCCCGGACGCGCTCGCGCTGGGCGCTGAACGTGTCGACATCGGCGAAGGGCATGTTGAACTCGGCGGCGTACCGGGCGGCCAACGCCGGCGTGCGCCTCGGGCCGCCGCCGCCGATGATGATCGGCACCCCGCCGTCCTGGTGTGGCTTGGGAAGTGCCGGCGACCCGTCGACCGGGAAGTGCCGGCCGTCGTGGGCGAACGTGCCGCCGGCTGGCGTCGACCAGAGACCGGTGATCACGGCGAGCTGTTCCTCGAGGCGGTCGAAGCGTTCGCCGAGCGGTGGGAACGGAATGCCGTACGCGCGGTGCTCCGCGTCGTACCAACCGGCGCCGATGCCCAATTCGACGCGCCCGCCCGACATCTGGTCGACGCCGGCCACGGCGATCGCCAGCGGGCCGGGCAAGCGGAACGTGGCTGCGGTGACCATCGTGCCGAGCCGGATCGTCGTCGTGTCTCTGGCCAGCCCGGCGAGGGTGATCCACGCATCCGTCGGGCCGGGCAGTCCGCCGGCCTCGAGCGCGTCGCCCATGGCCAGGTAGTGGTCGCTCCGGAAGAAGGCCCCGAAGCCGAGCTGCTCGGCGGCCGTGGCGACGGTGAGCAGATCGTCGTAGGCGGCGCCCTGCTGGGGCTCGGTGAAGATGCGCAGCTGCGTGATGTCGAACACGGCCCCGAGGCTACGGACGCCACTCGGGGGCCCGATGGGGATCGGTAGGGTTGGTGGCCGTGGGCGAGCTGCCGGAGCTGCCGGCTCCCTTCGATGCACTGCGCGACCACGTGCTCGCGCACAGCGTCAAGCGTGGTGACTTCACGCTCAAGTCCGGCGCGCGCAGCTCGTGGTTCCTCGACACGAAGCAGACGGCGTGTCGTCCGGACGGCATCGTGCTCGTGGCCGACGCCGCGCTGTCGGTGATCCCCGCCGAGACGACGGCGATCGGTGGGCTGACGATGGGCGCCGACCCGGTCGCCTTCGGAGTCGCCGCTGTCGCCGCCACCCGCGGGCGGTCGCTGCGCAGCTTCAGCGTGCGCAAGGAGGCCAAGGAACACGGCGTGATCGGCCGCCTGGCCGGAGCGCTGGAGCCCGGTGACCGCGTCGTCGTCACCGAGGACACGGTCACGCGCGGCACGTCGCTGATGGAAGCCGTCGACGTCGTCAGGACGTTCGGCGCAGACGTCGTGCTGATCACGGTGATCGTCGATCGCGGCGGCACGTGCGAGGCACTGGCGGCCGCCGCCGGCATCCCCTACCGCCCGCTGCTGACGGCGCCCGACCTCGGCTTCCCCTTCGGCAGCTAAACCCCGACAGTTCGGTCTTCTTGGGCGGTGAGGACGCCGGGGTTGAGGATGCCGGCGGGGTCGAGCGCGTGCTTGACGGCGGCCGCTGCGGCGAGTTCGGCCGGTGAGCGCACGAGGTGCAGCCAGCGCGTCTTGGCCACGCCGACGCCGTGTTCGGCGGAGATCGTCCCGCCGAGCGCAGCGGCGGCGCCGAGGACGTCGGCACTGATCGCGTCACGGTCCCCGGCGTCGAGCACGTTGACGTGAACGTTGCCCTCGGCGAGGTGACCGAATGGGACGAGCCGGCCGCCGTGCGCGGCGATCGAGCGCCTGGCGGCGGCGAGCAGATCGTCGAGCGCGCCGACCGGCACCGCCACGTCGAGCTTGAGCGGCACGCCGAGCACGTTGATCGCCTCGGTGATGCGGTCCCGGAACGCCACCAGCCGGTCACGGGCCGGGCCCGCGGTCGTGACCGCAGCGTCGAGGATCTCGGGGCGGTCGGCAAGGGCGTCGGCCAGCTCGTCGGTCGGGTCGTCGTGGTCGGCGCACTCGACGATGACGTAGGCACCCCCGTCG
>JALZMG010000235.1 GCA_030858325.1 Actinomycetota bacterium
GTGCCCACCTCACGCAGGACGTCACCGACGACGCGTGCGTCGGCAGGCTCGCCATCGGCGGTCAACGTGTCGGCGATGCGCTCGACGGCGGCGGCGTCGTCGGCCACCTCGACGAGGCGGCGGGCACTGGTGCCTGCGCTGCGACGCGTGATCGCCGTCGGGAGGACGCGGTTGGCGATGATCGCGCCGAGGTGGTACCTGCGGCGCACGAGCTCACGGGCCAGGTACTCGGCCTCGTGGGCTGGGGCGGCCTCCAACGTGGACACGACGACGAACGTCGTGCGCGGGTCACCGAGCAACGCCTCGACCTCGCCCGCCCTGGCCACGAAGCCCTTCTCCATCGCCTGGAAGAGGACGAAGAAGTCGGCGATGTCGCGGAGGAAGCCGGAGCCGAGCACGCGATCGGCGACCTGGTAGAACGGCTTCGAGGCGACCGTGAACAGTCGAGACCGGTACGGCACGGTCAGCCACCGCAGCAGCCGGCTGCCGAAGAACTCGACCATCCGTGACGGCGCGTCGAGCACGGCCAGCGCGTTGCGCGACGGCGGGGTATCGACGACGACGAGGTCGTAGTCGCCGGTCGCGTGCAACTCGTGCAGCTGCTCCATGGCCAGGTAGTCGTGGCTGTGCACGAACCGCCCGGTGATGTTCTGGTACAGCGGGTTGGCGAGCACGGAGTCGCGCACGCGGGCATCTGGCGCGTGGCGGCGGATCAGCTCGTCCCACCCGGCCTTGGTGTCGAGCATCGCCGCCCACAGCTCGCCGCGCGGCGTGATCCCTGCGGCCTCGAAGGCGGCGTCCGGGACCCGCGTCGCGGTGTTGCCGAGCGTGCCGACGCCGAGCGCGTCGGCCAGGCGGCGGGCCGGGTCGACGGTCAGCACGAGGATCTTGCCGCCGTGATGGACGGCGGCCGACAGCGCCAGCGCGGCGGCGATCGTCGTCTTGCCGACGCCGCCGGACCCGGCGACGAGCACCATCTCCTTGCTCGCCAGCAACGCGTCCAGCCCGACGTCGCGGCGGATCCGGGGGCTCATCCGTGCCCCTTCACTGCACCACGTCCAGTTCCTCGGCCAGCGCCGCCGAAACGAGCGAGACGACGCGGCGGCCCGTGGCCCGCGTGAACAGCTCGGGGACGTAGAGCACGGGGAGACCGGCGGGCAACTCGTCGCGCAGGCGCTCGAGATGGCGGCCACCCGTGCGCCGGCGGGCCTCTGTGACGTGGGCTGCTTGCAGCACGTGGCGCACGCCGGCCCCGGCGGCGTCGACGAGCACCGGCTCGACCTCGTCGAGGCGGTCGACGACGTCGGCCTGGCGCTTGTCGAACAGCGCCGGCAGCACCCGGTTGGCGATGATCGCCGACAACGCCACGCCCGCCTCGGCGTCGAGCCGCCTGATCAGGTCGAGCGTCTCCGACACCGGCATCTCCTCCGGCGTGGCGACGATCACGAGCCCCGTCTCGGCCGGGTCCTCCAGGATCTCGGTCATCCAGCGCGTCTGCTCACGCACCATGCCGACCTTGACGAGGTCGTTGATCACACGGGGGGCGGCGATCTGGGCGACGATGTGGCCGCTCGCTTCGGCGTCGACGACGACGAGGTCGTAGTGGCGCTCCCGCGCCTCGTACGCGAGCTTGCCGACGGAGAGGATCTCCTTCACCCCGGGCGCGGCGTCGGCGACGAAGTCGAATGTACGGGCCAGCGGTCCGATCCGCCCGACGAGCGGGATCTTGACGAACAGCCGCAGGTACTCGCGCAGCGCGTCCTCGGTGTTCATGGCCATCGCGTAGAGGTCGGCGTCGATGCGCCGCGACTGGAACGCCAGCGGTGTCGTGTCGAAGGCCGCCGCCAGCGCGCCCTTGGCGTCCATCTCGCAGACGAGGGTGCGTTTGCCGGCGCGCGCCGCCAGTTGGGCCAGCGCAGCGGCGACGGTCGTCTTGCCGACGCCACCCTTGCCGGTGACGAACAGCAGGTGCCGGTCGAGCAGGTCCATCGCTACGTGTCGCGGAGTCGGGTGTCGCAGGGGAACGTGCTCAGCCGCCGAAGCCGATGCGCCGGTCCCCGTCGTTCGTGCCGACCTCGACGTAGGCCAGCTTGGCGGCGGGGACGCCGAGCCGTTTGCCCCGCTTGTCGGTCAACCACAGCAC
>JALZMG010000276.1 GCA_030858325.1 Actinomycetota bacterium
TGACGGGCCTCGTCGTGCGCCGCCCGGAGGATCCGCTCGCCGTCGCCCACGCGCTGGCCGAACTGCTCGACGATCCGGCCCGCCGGGCGGCGATGGGCTGCGCCTCGCGCCGGCGCGCCGAGACCGAGTTCTCGTACGACGTGCTGGCCGAACGGCTCGGACGATCGCTCGGGGTCCTGCCGTGACGCCCGAGGATCAGCACGAGGACCCCCGTTTCGCCCGCTTCTCCGAGTCCGGTCCCGGCGTCTACGTGCCGCCGGTCGACGGCGCGGGCGACGTGATCGTGCGTGCCGACCTTGCGGGGACCACGCTGTTCGCCGTCACGGCGTCATTGGCGGCGGCCTTCTTCACGACCGCCTGGCAGTGGATCGCGGCGATCACGGCGCTGGTGTTGTTCGCCATCGGCGTGTTCGCGTTCCTGTGGTCCTACTACAACGCCGTGCAGCGCAGCCGCACCGACGACGTCACCGTCTCCCAGCTCTACATCCTGCTCGGCCCGGCCATCCCGTCGCCCGTGCGGCGGACGATGCTGGCGGCGTTGCTCGTGCAGGTCGTCGTCGCCGCGATCACGGCGCTGGCCCGGCTCGACGGCCCCGATGGCCGTCCCGGGTCGTCGCTGGCGCTCGGCTTCCTCGTCCCGATGTTCGGGTTCGGGATGAACGGGCTCTGGGCTGCGTACCACGCCTCGTTCCCGCCTCGCCGCCGACGAAGTCCGGAGCGGTCGGCCAATGGCGGCACGAAGCCACCCGTGTGATGCCAGAATGACCCTCATGGCTGAGACAGCCTCGGAGACCATCACGATCAACGCCGACCCGGGACGGGTCTGGGCGATCGCCGCCGACGTCGAGCGCTATCCGGAATGGGCGCGCGACGTGAAGGACGTGGTGGTCCGCTCGCGTGACGAGCAGCAGCGCCCATCGGAGGTCGAGTTCCGGGCGTCCGCACTCGGCCGCAGCACGCACTACACGCTGGCCTACGACTACACGCAGGCGCCCGAGGTGCTGGCCTGGAAGATGGTGCGCGGTGACATCCAGCGTTCGATCGAGGGCGCCTACCACCTGGCCCGGGCTGACGGCGGCGGCACGGAGGTGCGCTATGACCTGGCGATCGAACTGGCCGCTCCCCTGCCCGGCTTCGTCAAGCGGCGCGCCGAGGTGCGCATTCTCAACACCGTGCGCGAGCTGAAAGCGCGCGCCGAGCACGCCGTCGGCTGACCAGCCAGGAACGCGCGTGCAGCACGGCGATCTCGCCGCCGGGATCGATGTCGGCGGCACCAAGTTCCTCGGCGTCGTCGTCGACACCGAAGGCACCGTGCGCGCCGAGCGGCGGCGCAGGACGCCACCGACCGGCGAGGCGATCATCAGCGAGTTGGCCGAGCTGGCCGGTGAGCTGGCCGCGGCGGCGGGCGGCTACGCCACGCTCGGCATCGGGATGCCCGGGCTGATCACGACCGGGGGAGTGCTGCGGGCGTCGCCCAACGTGCCGAACGTCACCGAACTCGACGTCGCCGGTCGGGTCACCGAACGCCTCGGCCACCCGGTGGCGGTCAGCAACGACGCCACGTGCGCGGCGCTGGCCGAGTGGCGGTGGGGCGCCGGCCGCGGCGTCGACGACATGATCATGGTCACGCTGGGCACCGGGATCGGCGGCGGTCTCGTCGCTGGTGGGCGGCTGGTGGTCGGGGCCAACGGATTCACCGGGGAGTTCGGGCACATGGTCGTCGACCCGTACGGTCCGCCGTGCCCGTGTGGACGGCGAGGCTGCTGGGAGCGCTACGCCTCGGGGTCCGGGCTGGCCCACCTCGCCCGCATCGCCGCCGTCGGTGGTCGCCTGCGCCGCGTCGTCGAGGTGGCTGGCGGGGACGCCCAAGCCGTGCGCGGCGAGCACGTGCAGCAGGCGGCGAGAGAAGGCGACGAGGCTGCGCTCGCCGTCATCGACGAGTTCGCGTGGTGGGTCGGTCTCGGCCTCGTCAACCTGACGAACGTGCTCGACCCGACCGCGTTCGTGCTCGGCGGCGGGCTGGCCGAGGGCGCCGACCTCTACCTCGAGCCGATCCAGAAGTGGTTCGGCGCCCTCCTCTATTCGTCCGATCTGCGCGCGCACCCCAAGCTCGCGTTCGCCGAACTCGGCGAGCGGGCCGGGGCCATCGGAGCCGCCCGCTTCGCCGCCGACGTGCTCGACCGCTGACGCCGCTCAGCTCGGCTCGTCGACGTCGAGATTGGCGCCGTCGGGTCCGATGACGTCAACCCGACTGGTTGAGTTCGAGGCGGTTGCCGTCGGGGTCGGCGAGGAACGCCTGGCGGGCGGGAGAGTCACCGACGGCGAACGGGCCGCGCACCTCGACGTCGTGCGAACGGAGCGTGGCGATCGCCGCGTCGAGGTCGTCGACCTGAAACGCGAAGTGCTGACCGAGGTCGGTCGGAACGTCGGCCTGGATCAGGTGGATCTGACGCCCACCGGGCAGCCCGAGCCAGGCCCCGTGAAAACCGAAGTCTGGGCGCGCGAGTCGCGCCAAGCCGAGCACGCCGGTGTAGAACGTCGCCGCCCGCTCGACGTCGGTGACGTTGATCGACACGTGGTGCAGGTCGCGAACGAGCATCGTCGGCGACCGTAGCGGCTCGCCCCGACCCGTCAGCCGGCGTGCGGGACGAAGTTGGCGCGCGCCTCTTCGATCTCCCGCCACGCGTCGTCGCGACCGCCGACGCCGGCGGTTGAAGAGTGCTTGTCGGGTTCGAGCGCCTTGTACACCTCGAAGAAGTGCTGGATCTCGGCCATCAGCTGCGGCGTCAGGTCGTCGACGTCGTGCGTGCCTGCCCACCGCGGCTCGCCGGGAGGCACGCAGATCAACTTGGCGTCCTCGCCCTTTTCGTCCTCCATGTACAGCACGGCGACGGGCCGGGCCTCGACCCACACGCCCGGATAGACCGGATCGTCGAGCAACACCAGCGCGTCGAGCGGGTCGCCGTCGCCGCCGAGCGTGTCGGGGATGAAGCCGTAGTCGGCCGGGTACGTCGTCGCCGTGAACAGGCGCCGGTCGAGGTAGACGCGGTTGTCCTCGTGGTCGATCTCGTACTTGTTGCGGCTGCCACGAGGGATCTCGATGACGACGAACACGCATCCGGGTTGCGGTTCCTTGGTCATACCGGTGTGGACTGTAACGAACCGGGCCCCGGCGGGCGGTCGGGGGGTAGCGTCCGTGCATGGAGTTTCGGCGAATCGAGAACCTGCCGCCGTATGTCTTTTCGATCATCAACGGCCTGAAGATCGAGGCTCGCCGGGCCGGTCGGGATGTCATCGACCTCGGCTTCGGGAACCCGGACATCCCGTCGCCGGACATCGCCGTGCGCAAGCTTGCCGAGGCGGCGACGAAGCCGGCCAACCACCGCTACTCGCTGTCGCGCGGCCTCCCCAAGCTGCGTGAGGCGATCGCCGGCTACTACCAGCGTACGTGGGGCGTGGAGCTGGACACCGAGTTGGAGATCACGAACACCATCGGGTCCAAGGAGGGTTTCAGCCACCTGATGTGGGTGCTGCTCGACCGCGGCGACGCGGCGATCGTGCCCAGCCCCAGCTACCCGATCCACATCTACGGCCCGCTGTTCGCCGGCGCCGATCTGCGCCAGGTGCCGATGCGCCACCTCGCCGATCCACGCGTCCAGGGCGACTTCAACGGCGACTTCTTCGACAGCTTGACGACCGCCTACGACATCGGCTGGCCCAAGCCGAGGGTGCTCGTGATCTCGTTCCCGCACAACCCGACCGGCGCCGCCGTGGACCTGGCGTTCATGCAGCAGGTGGTCGACTTCTGCCGCCAGCGGGAGATGATCGTCGTCCACGACTTCGCCTACGCCGACATCGGATTCGAGGGGTACCGGCCGCCGAGCATCCTCCAGGCCGACGGTGCCAAGGAGTGCGCCGTCGAGCTGTATTCGATGACGAAAAGCTTCTCCATGGCCGGCTGGCGCTGCGCGTTCCTGCTCGGCAATGCCGAGGTCGTGCAGGCGCTGGTGAAGCTGAAGAGCTACCTCGACTATGGCATGTTCCAGCCCGTGCAGATCGCCGCGACGGTGACGATCAACGAGGCCCCCGACTTCCCCCAGGAGGTCTGCCGGACCTACGAGCAGCGCCGCAACGCGTTGGTCGACGGACTCGCCCGGATCGGCTGGGAGATCCCCAAGCCGCGCGGGTCGATGTTCGTGTGGGCGCCGATCCCCGAGCCGTATGCCGAGCTGGACTCCGTCGAGTTCTGCTCGCTCGTGGTGCGCGATGCTGATGTTGCGCTGTCGCCGGGCGTCGGCTTCGGACCAGGCGGCGAGGGCTTCGCCCGCTTCGCGTTGATCGAGAACGAGAAGCGCATCGCCCAGGGCATCCGCAACCTCCGTCGCGGCCTGCCCAAGTTGGGCTGAGACGACGCGTTCACGCAGCCGTCACACGGCGGAGACGTCGGCGCGCCAGTGCACCATTACGTTGCCGTACATGGATGCGCCGCAGGCGGAGGCCGAACGTTCGCGCACGGTCGTCGTGCGGGTGTGGCTGCCCGACCGGCCGGGGGCGCTGGGCCAGGTGGCCAGTCGCATCGGCGCACTGCACGGTGACGTCACGGCGATCGACATTCTCGAGCGGGGCGGGGGCCGGGTCATCGACGAGCTCGTCGTCTCGCTGCCGGAGTCGGCCTCGGAGGACCTGCTGGCGCGGGAGATGCGCGCCGTCGACGGCGTCGCCGTGGAGCACATCCGACCCGTCGGCGCCGAGCGGCCGGACTCGGCCACGGCTGTGCTGGCACTGGCCGCGCGCGTTGCCGACGCGCCCGCCGAGCGCCGCCTCCACGTGCTCTGCACCGGGCTGCTGGTCGCGCTCGACGTCGACTGGATTGTCGCGGTGCGCGACGGGAGCATCCTCCGCCAGGTCGGCACGCCGCCCGAGCGGGAGTGGCTGCTGGCGTTCCTCGACGGGCTGCGCGGCAGCGGTCACCTGGATCCGTGCCCGCCGGGCTCGGCCACGCCGACCGACGTGGTGTGGATGGCGTTGCGCGGAGCCGATCTCACCGTGGCCGCGGGCCGTGCGGCACGCCCGATCCACGAACGCGAGCGGGAGCGGGTCGTTTTGCTCGCCCGCGTCGCCGACGCACTCCTCGCCTCGCCCTGAATGCCGGCGGGCCGCGTCGTTCAGAGGTGGATGACCCGGGCCGTCAGGCCGGTGAGGACGAGCCTGAGGCGGCCGCATCATGAACAGCGCGTCAGTCGCGATCGAGCCAGGCCCGCGAGCGATCCACGGCGCGCAGCCACGTGGCGTGGGCCGCGTCGGCAGCGGTGCGATCGGCACTCGGTTCGAACGAGCGGTCGAGCTGCCATTGCTGCTCGATGGTGGCGACGTCCGGCCAGACGCCCTCTGCGAGCCCGGCGAGGTAGGCCGCCCCGAGGGCGGTGGTCTCCTGGTCGGTCGGTCTGTGCACCGTCACGCCGAGCTGGTCGGCCTGGGACTGCAGCAGCAGGTCGAGCACCGACGCGCCGCCGTCGACGCGCAGCTCGACGAGCGGCGTGCCGCTGGCGCCGACCATGGCGT
>JALZMG010000344.1 GCA_030858325.1 Actinomycetota bacterium
ACGCGTGCGCAGGAACTCGGCCAGCTCGGCCCGGCGCTCAGCCGGGCGCGTCACGGCACGGCTGGCCGCGCAGGGTGCACGTCGGCAGCCCGTCGGGGACGTCGATCCCGGAGACGACGGGCAGCACGATCCGCGACGGGTGGGCCCCGTCGTGGGCGATCTCCACCGTCTCACCGTCGGCGATCGTCGCGAAGATCCACGCCGCGCGGCTGTTGCCGGGGGCGTCGACGGTGACGCGCAGCTGCGAGCCCGGTCGGAACGCGTGGGCGACCGGGTAGATCTCCACGCGCACGGGTGTCCACTCGCCGGCCGGCAACGGCGCCGCGTCCTCCTCCCGGAACGTCTGCACGGGCCGCACCTCGGTGCTCGCCGCCTCGTCGAGCGCGCGCTTGCTGGTTCGCAGCCAGCCGCTCTGCAGGTAGACCTCCTTGCCGTCCGGGCGGATCTCGCTGATGGTCACCTCTAAGTCGGTGTCCTCGGCGCTGGAGCGGATCCACAAGTCGGCCGACCCGGAGCCGATGATGACCGTCTCCTCCGTGAACGGCACCGAGACGAACGACGCAGCGGTGCCCTCCGGCGGCTGCTGCCACTGCCATTGCACGTCGTAGGCCCACACCGAGCCCGTCGACTCGTCGTGAAACGTGTCCGGCAGGGCGGCGGGGTCAGCGGTGTACGACGTGGCCCCACCGCCGGCCGCCGGCACATCGGGCCCGAGCGAGCCGTCCGGCCCGAGATAGAACGGGCGCGCCTCAGCGGGCACGGGCCACGACTCGAACGACTGCGCGAAGCGTGGCTGCGGCGAGCCGGGCAACGCACCGTCGGCGGCGCCGCCCTCGAACAGCACCTGGATCGGCGGCTCAGACTCGAACGTCGCCAGCGCCTGCTCGTAGGTCTGGCCCGTGAACCGGTCGGGCGGCAGCGTCACCTGGTCGGTGCCGAAGATGCCCCCCGCCAGGATCGGCGACACCGCACGGGCGGCGTCGAGCGCCGGCACGCGGCGGCCGACATACAGATCGAGGAACTCGACGTAGCGGGGGAACACGCCGGCGCCGATCGACTCGATGTGCAGCCCGTTGAGCAACGTGGCATAGAAGTGCTCGGTGCCGGTGAACCGGTCGAGCATGGTGGCGAAGCGCCCGCCAGTCTGTTCGTCCTGCCAGGCCCCGGCGAGGAACGTCGGCACCGTGATCTGATCGACGAACAGGCGGGGCGCGATCGGTGCGGCGAGCTCGTCGGTCCAGAACGGGTTCTCCCGGATCAGGGCCACGAGGTCGGGGTTCTGCAGGCGCAGTCGCTGGTTCTCGGCACAGGCCTGGTCACCGCCGGCGATCCGCTCCGTCGTCCACTCCTGTCCCTCCGGCTGGGTCTCCTCGACGCGCGCCTGCGTCCACTCGACGCCGAAACCGGTGTTGAGGATGCCACCTGGGTACAGCACGCTGAGCGCACTGTCTTCGATCACGGAGAGCGGCGTGATCGCGGCCAGGCTCGGTGGTTGCGTGGCGGCGACGAACAGTTGGCTGATCCCGGGATAGGACACGCCGACCATGCCGACGCGGTGGTCCTGCACCCACGGCTGCGCGGCCACCGCCTCGATCACGTCGTAGCCGTCGAGGCTCTGGGCCGGCTCGAAGAACTCGAATGAGCCGCCGCTGCAGCCGCTGCCGCGCATGTTGACACCGACGTAGGCGTACCCGAGTGCCGGGAAGAGCTGGGCGAAACCGCCGCTGCCGGGGTCGCTCGGCTGGTAGCCGGAGTACTCGACGACGGTCGGGTACGGGCCGCCATCGGCCGGTCCGGGCAGCACGACGTTGATCGACAACGTCGTGCCGTCGCGCGTCACCAGGTACCCGAACCCGCCGGCCGGCAGTGCCTGCCCGGCGTAGAACGACGGGTCAGGCACTTCGTCCAACGCGACGACCTCGAACGTCTCGCTGGTCTTTTCCTCGCTGCGCACGCGGTAGGGACCCGGGGCGAGGTCGCGGAACAGCAGCGATCCCAGGTCGTCGACGTCGCCGGTCGCCACGACGTCCGTCTCGTCCCCGACGGCGACGAGTTCCAGTGTCGTGCCAGGATCGGCGTCGAGCACGGCGAGCTGCTCCCAGCCGGGCTGCACGGTCCACGCCGCCAGTTCAGGTTCGGCCTCGCCACCGCTCGTCGTGTCCGCCGCGGCGGTCGTCGGCGCGACAGCGGTCGTCGGCGCGGCCGCGGTCGCCGGAGCGGCGTCGACGGTGGTCGATGGGGACCCGGCCGTCGTCGCCGTGGCAG
>JALZMG010000522.1 GCA_030858325.1 Actinomycetota bacterium
GGCCCGTCGGCCTCGATGACGTCGCCGTCGACGGCGGCGACGACGAGAAATCCGGGCACGGCCGCCACACCACGTCACCCCGACGGATCATCGGCGACACTCGACGCTCACCCGCTCGTTGTCAAACTCGAGCAACCGTGACGCGGGTGGTGCCTCCTTCGACGAGCGCCCGGACGTCATCAGGATCGCTGGTGAGCACGACCGGATCAGCGCGACTGATCGCGTGCGCGGCCACGACCGCGTCGACCGCCGAGCGCGAGTCCGCTCGCCCCGTGCGCGTCCGCAGTTGCGCCGCGTCACGGGCCAGTTGTTCGGTGACGTCACAGACCTGGCACAAGCGCAGGAGCTGGTTCTCGTGGAAGTCTCGGCGCGGATCTCCGGTCAAGGCGGCGGTCAACACGACCGCAGGAACCTGCGGCGGCCAGTGACCGCGTCGGCGCAACTCGGCCAGGCGGGCGCGCTGGCCGGCCAGCGCGCTGACGCCGCCGCTGTCGAGGATCAACGTCATCGGGTCGGGCCGTCCGTCGACGTGTTCTCGGCGAGCACCGCGTCCGCCCACTCGGCAGCCGCGGCGAGCTCGGCGGCGGGAATCGGCCCGAGCTCTTCCTCCAGCCGGTCCAGGTAGGCCTCCAGCGCGTCGATCCTGGCGCGCCGGTCGAGTTCCTCGACCAATGCCGCGGTCGCCACGCGCGACACGTTCAGACCCCCCGCGCTGGCTCCGGCGGCGACGTGGTCGGGACCGTCATGTTCACGCGCGCCATGCGCATTGAACACACATCACCGTGTTGTCTGTCGCAACCGGCCGGATCGGGCCGGTGGAGACGTGCAGTTCGGGGTCAGACGAGGCGTTGCCCACGCTTGCCTGCCTCCATCGCCTGACGCGCCGCGCGCACCTCGGGGCGGTCGCTGACCTCGGGCACGCCGACTTCCCAGAACGCGCCGCCCTCGGTCCAGTCGTCCTCGCTCGTGCGCATCGCGATGACATACGTCCGCTCCGACGCGCGGGCTCGGCCGAACGCCGACTCGAACTCGGCGATCGTCGTCACCGTCTCGGCGGCGCAGCCCATGGCACGGGCGTGGGCGGCGAAGTCCACGGCTGCCAGATGCTCGTGTCTCGTGTCGGCGAACAGGTTGTTGAACCCGGCACCGCCCTGGGCGATCTGCAAGCGGTGGATCACGGCGAACCCGCCGTTGTCGCAGACGATGACGATCAGCTTGTGCCCGCTGAGCACCGACGAGTACAGGTCGGAGTTGGCCATCAGGTACGAGCCGTCGCCGACGAACGCGACGACCTCCCGGTCGGGCTGCGCCATCTTGGCGCCCCACGCCCCGGAGATCTCATAGCCCATGCACGAGAAGCCGTACTCGCAGTCGAAACTGTCGAGACCCTTCGCCCGCCACCCGTTGTTCAGCTCGCCGGGCAGGCCGCCGGCCGCGGCGACTGCGTAGTCGGTCGGCCGGGCCAGGCGGTCGACGGCGCCGACCACCTGGGCATAGGTCGGCACGCCGGTCGCCGGGGGCGCGGCGATCTCGTCGATGTAGGCGTGATATGCGGTGGTCTCCTCGGTGGCGCGCTCGGTCCACGCCGGCGGGCCAGACCAGCCGTCGAGCAGTGTGGTCAGCTCGGCCAACACCTCGCCCGCGTCACCGACCACAGGCAGTCGCGAGTGCTTCGCCGCGTCGAACCCAGCGACGTTGATGCCGACGAACCGAGCTGCTGCGTCGAACGCCGTCCACGAGCCGGTCGTGAAGTCCTGCAGGCGAGTCCCGACCGCGATCACCACGTCGGCGGCGGCGGCGAGCGCGTTCGCCGACCGGCAACCCGTGACGCCGACGGGGCCGGCGTTGCGCGAGTGAGCAGCGAGCAGACAGGCCTTGCCGGCCACCGTCTCGACGACGGGGACGTTAAAGCGCTCGGCGAACGCCGCCAGCTGCGCCTTGGCGCCCGAGTAGTGCACACCGCCACCAGCGATCAGCAACGGCCGCGCGGCGGTGCGGATCACGTCCGCCGCCCGCCCGGCCTGACCAAGATCGGGACGCGGCCGGCCGATCTCGTGCACGGCGCGCGCGAAGAACGCGTCCGGGAAGTCGAACGACTCGGCCTGGACGTCTTGGGGCAGAGCCAGGAATGCCGGGCCGCACGTCGCCGGATCGAGCATCGTCGCCACCGCTTGCGGCAGCGAACGGGTCAGCTGCTCGGGTCGCGTGATCCGGTCCCAGTACCGGGTGACCGGCTT
Organism: Actinomycetota bacterium; assembly: GCA_030858325.1. Classification (GTDB taxonomy): domain Bacteria; phylum Actinomycetota; class Acidimicrobiia; order Acidimicrobiales; family Ilumatobacteraceae; genus JALZMG01. The sequence goes on from JALZMG010000522.1 coordinate 2,238, forward strand.
GAACGCGTCGTTGACGGTGACCGTCGGATCGCCGAAGTGCTCGACCTGTTGCAGGGCTGGGTCCGGCACACGGCTTTGGAACGTATCTCCGGCGAGCAGCAGCACGGGCAGCCGGTTGGCGTGGGCGACGCCGGCGGCGGTGACCATGTTCAGCGCACCGGGACCGATCGACGACGTCGCCACCATGATCTGGCGGCGCCGCCTGGCCTTGGCAAAGGACACGGCCGCCAGCGCCATGCCCTGCTCGTTCTGCCCCCGCCAGGTCGGTAGCGCATCGCCGGCCGCCTCCAGCGCCTGGCCGAGGCACGTGACGTTGCCATGCCCGAAGATGGCGAACACGCCGGGAAACAGCGCCACGTCGGTGCCGTCGACGACGGTGCGCTGAGCGATCAGGTACCGGACGATTGCATCGGCGGTGGTCAGACGGGGCATCACGAACCTCCGGACGGCGCATTCGCCGCCGCTCGCCGGAGCGTGTCCGTCCCGCCGGCGACGAGCGCCTCGATCTCCGCCACGTACGGCATGTCGTCGGCGCACATCAACCGCGACGCGACGATGGCGCCCGCGGCGTTGCCGGCGCGCGCGCATGCCGCCAGGTCCCAGCCCGACAGCAGTCCGTGGCAGAACGCACCGCCGAAGGCGTCCCCCGCGCCCAGGCCGCAGACGACGTCGACCAGGTACGGGTCGATGCGCTGGCGCGCACCGTCGGCGGCGGCCACGAGGACGCCGTCGGCGCCCAGCTTGACGACGGCCGCGTCGAGGCCCCGCGCGAGCAGTGCATCGGCGGCGCGATCCGGGTCGTCCTCACCAACTGCGACCGCGCACTCGGCGCGAGTACCGATGGCGATCGTGACGAGGTCGAGCACGCGATCGAGCTGGCGCGTGGCCGTCGGCGTGTCCGGCCAGAAGCTCGGGCGCCAGTCGAGGTCGAGCACGGTGTGCCCGCTGCGGGCGCGCCACGCCAGCAGCTCGTGGATCGTCGTCCGGCTCGGCTCCGCCGACAGGCACGACGCCGGGAACCACAGGATCGGGACGGACTCGACGACGGCACGATCGACGTCGGCGGCACGGATCATCATGTCCGGCGCCTGCGGCACCCGGTAGAAGAACAGCTCCGGCTCGCCCGGGTCCTCCATCGTGGCGAACGCCAGCGGCGTGCGCAGGTCGGCATCGACGCCGACGAAGCGCGTGTCGACGCCGAAGCGGTGCTCCAACGCGTGCCGGACGTCGTCGCCCATCGGGTCGTCACCGACTCGCGTGAACACGGCGCTGCGGTGGCCGAGGCGCGACGCGGCGACGGCCACGTTCGTCGCCGTCCCCCCGACCGACTTGCGCAGCGACCGGACGTCGCGCAGCCCGACGCCACGTTGCTCGGCATAGAGATCGACACTGATCCGACCCACGGTCAGCAGTTGCAGGACGGGTGTCACTGGTCCTCCATGTTGCTGATCCGAGCGACGCCACGGACCGGCCCCTCGCCGGGGAGCGGCTCGGGTCCCGTCGGCGCGACGTCCGTCTCCATCACGTACCAGCTGTCATACGCGGCGGTTTCGAGCGCGTCGACGACGTCGGCGATGGGGACCACGCCGCCGCCGAGCGGCGGGAACAGCCCGGCCTGGGTGGCGGCCATCAGGTCCAGCTCGCCTGTCCGCTCACGCTGGGTGACCGCGCCGTCGACGTCTTTCAAGTGCACGAGGCCGATGCGGTCGACGGACGACCGGGCGACGGACACGACGTCGCCGCCGCCGATCGTCAGGTGGCCGGTGTCGAGACAGTACTGCGTGGCGCAGCCGGAGAGGACGCGGTGGAACTCGTCGTCGGTCACGACGAGCGTCTCGACG
>JALZMG010000355.1 GCA_030858325.1 Actinomycetota bacterium
ACATCGCCCTGCGCGCACTCTCGCCCGGCATCAACGACCCGACGACGGCGCAGGACGCGATCCTCCATCTCGGCACAGTGCTCGTCGCCCGGCTGTCGGAGCCACCGGTGGCGACGGCCTACCAGGATGACGACGGCCGCTGCCTGCTCGCCCCGCAGGCGATGACCGAGACCGAGCTCGCCGAGCTGGCGATGACCGAGCTCCGCGCGATCGCGGCCGGCAATCCGACCGTGTGCGTGTACCTGTTCGGAATGCTCGCCGATGTCATCGACGCCGCCCGCAGTGCCGGCGCCGGGGAGGAGCGCGTCGCGCCGTTCGCCGAGCAAGCTCGCCTGTTGCGGCTCGCCGCCGGCACCGTCTTGGAACTCGACCAGGATCGCATCGCCGTGCAGCGCTCCTACGCGGCGCGCTTCGGCACCTGAGACCCCCTACCGCCACGACCCGCCACGGAGCCACGGGGGCGCAGCCGAGGCGTCACTTATCAGGCGGCCAGAAGCGCACGATGCAGCTCTGGCTGGCCGTGGCCAGCAGCGTGCCGTCCTGGGCGAACATGTGGGCCAGGCCGTGGCCGAACCCGCGCTCGACGGCGTGCACGCGGATGTCGAGCAGGACCCATTCCGTCGGTACCAGATCGACGATGCGCAACGTGTTGTCCAGGCTGTTGCCGCCGCCGCGCACGCCGAGCGCCTGGCCGACGCCGAACGGGACGAAGTCCCCGAGCACGGCGAGCGCAGCGCCGTCGACACCGCCGAGGACCTCCGGGATGCGGCCCCACATCAACGTGCGCCCGTCACCGGGCGTCCCGTCCAGCTCGTGCAGCTCGCGTCCCTTGGCCAGGCGCTCGTCCATGCGGTCGCTGATGAAGCCGCTCGTGTCCACGCGATGGACGCGGTGCGGGCACAACTCGGGCGGCGGCACGACGGCGGGCATCGTCTCGTACTGCCCCGAGTGATCGAGCGGCCGGGTGCCGAGCGCGGCGTTGACCGTCAGGATCTCCCGATCCTCGACGTGGCAGACGGCGCGGGCCTGGGTCATCTGGTGGCCCTCCACCGCCAATGTCACGTCGATGTCGAGCACCTCGCCCGGCCGAGCGTACGTCAGGTACTGCGCCGTCGCCCAGATCGTCGGGCGCCCGGACGTGCCCTCCAGCGCAGCGATCGCCGCGCCGAGCCCGGCGCCGCCGTACATGAAGTTCCCCGGCGTGCAGATGCCGGGAGCGATCGGCAGCTTCCAGCGGAAGCGGTTGTGGGTGCCCTCCAGCCCGAGGAACGTCCGCGTGTCCATGAAGCCCACCATCGCACGTCCGGCTACCGTCGGCGGCGATGGCGGACGAGGCTTGGCAGGGTGATGCGTGTTCGTTGGTCGAGGCGTTCCGCTCCGGCGCGCGATCGCCTGCCGAGGAGCTGGAAGCGACGTTCGCAGCGATCGATGCCAGCCCCCTGAACGCCTTCAGCCACCTCGATCGCGAGCACGCCGTGGTCGCCGCCGGCGTGGCCGACGTGGGGCTGCCCTTCGGTGGCGTGCCGATCGGCGTCAAACAGCTGGATGCCGTCGCCGGCTGGCCGGAGAACGAGGCGTCGGTGCCGCTGGCGGGCGGCATCGCCACCGCCACGTCGACAATGGTGCAGCGCGCCCGTGAACTCGGCGGCGTCGTGCTGGCCGGTCAGACGACGGCCTCGGAGTTCGGCGGTGTCAACCTCACGCGCACCGTGCTCCACGGCACGACGCGCAACCCGTGGCAGCTCGACCGCACACCGGGCGGTTCGTCCGGTGGATCGGCTGCCGCCGTCGCCGGCGGGCTGGTCACACTGGCCACCGGCGGTGACGGCGGCGGGTCGATCCGCATCCCCGCCGGGTTCTGCGGCCTCGTCGGACTCAAGGGCACGTTCGGGCGCATTCCCCGCTCTCCGGCGGCGCTGTACGGCAATCTGACCGTCGCCATTGGCTGCCTCGCCCGTTCCGTGCGCGACACCGCCCGCTGGTTCGACGTGTGCAACGGCCACGACCCCCGCGATCCGCTCAGCCTGCCCCGCGTGGACGGGTGGGAGCGCGGCCTCGGCACGCTGGGCGAACACCTCCAGGAGCTGCGTGTCGCCGTCGTCGAGCGGTGGGGCAACGCCACCGTGTCGCCGCCGATGTGGGAGCTGCTCGCCGCCGCCGCCGATGATCTTGTCGCCGCAGCCGGATTGCAACGGATCGAGGGCATTGACGCCGGCCTACCGCGCATGGGAGCGGCGTGGTCGATCAGCGGGATGCTGGAGACCGCCGCCCGGCTCGGCGACCGCTACCCGGCGTGTGCCGACGACCTGACGCCGGAGATCCGCCACGGGATGGCAGCGACCGCCGGCAAGTATTCGGCCGAAGCCCGAGCGCGCATCGAGCAGCGACGGATGGAGGTCAACGAGGCGATGGCGCGTCTCTTCGATCCCGTCGACGGCGTCGACCTCGTCATCGCCGCCAGCAACCCCGACGTGGCCTTCGCCGCCGACGGGCCGCTGCCCGACACGTTCGGCGGCGTCGTGGCCGAGGCCGGCGCCGGAAACAACGGCAGGCTGACGTTTCCCGCCAATCTGCACGGCAACCCGGCGATCTCGATCCCCGCCGGTCAACTGGACGGCCTGCCGATCGGGTTGCAGGTCATCGGCCGCCACTTCACCGAACCGCTGCTGCTCGAGCTCGCCCTCTGCGTCGAACGCAACCGTCCGTGGCCGCTCGTCGCCGTCCCCGACACACCCGCAGCCACTGCCACTGCCACTGCGAGGAGCTGAAGACTCATGCGCGTGCCACTGACCGTCAACGACTTCCTGCGTCGGGCGGAACTTGTCTACCCCGAGCGGGTCGGCATCGTCGACGAGCCGGACCAGCCGGCCGAGTCATGGGGCGCGCTGACCTACGCCGACGTCGCCGCGCGAGCCAGGGCGATCGCCGCCGGGCTGGACGAGTTGGGAATCGGCGTCGGCGACCGCGTGGCGATGGTCAGCCACAACTCGGCCCGCCTGATCACGGCGCTGTTCGGCGTGTCGGGCTCCGGCCGCATCCTCGTGCCCGTCAACTTCCGGCTCGTCGCCGCCGAGATCAGCTACATCGTCGAGCACAGCGGGGCACGGGTGCTGCTCGTCGATCCCGAGCTGGACGCCGCCCTCGCCGGCGTCGAGTGCGAGCACCGGTTCGTCATCGGCGCCGAGAGCGACGCCGCGCTGGAGCGCCACGACGCCGAGCCGCAGCCGTGGGAGCCGGACGAAGACGCCACCGCCACCATCAACTACACGTCGGGGACGACGGCCCGACCGAAGGGTGTGCAGCTGACGCACCGCAACATCTGGCTCAACGCCAGCACGTTCGGGTGGCACATGGGTGTCACGGACCGTGACGTGTACCTGCACACATTGCCCCAGTTCCACTGCAACGGGTGGGGCATGCTGTACGCCGTCACGGGCATGGGCGGCCAGCACATCGTGTTGCGCAAGGTCGACGGCGCCGAGATCCTGCGGCGCGTCGAACGTCACGGCGTGACGCTGATGTGCGGCGCTCCGGCCGTCGTCAACATGGTGCTCGACGCCGCCGCCGAGTGGGAGGGCGCGATCCCCGGTCGCGACCAGGTGCGCATCGTTGTCGCCGGCGCCCCGCCGCCGACGCGCACGATCGAGCGCGTAGAGACCGAGTTGGGCTGGGAGTTCAACCAGATCTACGGACTGACGGAGACGTCGCCGCTGCTGACGATCAACCGGCCGCGTGCCGAGTTCGACGAGCTCTCCCCCGCCGACCGGGCCGTCAAGCTGAACCGTGCCGGCGCCCCGGCGATCGGCTGCGAGATGACCGTCGACGGTGAAGGCGAGGTGCTGGCGCGAAGCAACGTCGTCATGGAGGGATACTGGGAGCAGCCGGACGCCACCGATGGGGCGATCGTCGACGGTTGGTTCCACACCGGCGACGGCGGATCCATCGACGACGACCACTACGTACTGATCTCCGACCGCAAGAAGGACGTCATCATCTCCGGCGGGGAGAACGTGTCGTCGATCGAGGTCGAAGACGCCATCTTCCAGCATGCGGACGTCACGGAGGTGGCGGTCATCGGCATCCCCGACGACAAGTGGGGTGAATTGGTGACTGCGCTCGTCGTCAAAGCGCCCGGCAGCGACCTGCGCGAGGAGGACGTCATCGCGTGGACGCGCACGAGGCTGGCCGGTTACAAGTGCCCGAAGCGCGTCGAGTTTCGCGATGCCCTGGACCGCACGGCGACCGGCAAGCTGCAAAAGTTCAAGTTGCGCGCCCCGTTCTGGGAGGGTCAGCAGCGCCAGGTCAACTGACTGATGAGATGATCCTCATCCCTCGTTAATCGTCGCGTCACCGCGCGTTCCCAGAGTGGAACCGTGCTCGACATCGCCATGCCCGGTCCCCGCCGCCCGCGCATCGCGCTGTACGGGCACGACACGCTGGGCCTCGGCCATCTCCGGCGCAACCAGGTTCTGGCGGCGTCGTTCGCCAGCGGATGCCTTGATGCCGACGTCCTGATCCTCTCGGGAGCGGCGGAGGCGGGACGCTTCGATCGGCCCCCCGGCGTGGATGTCGTGGTCCTGCCGGGTGTCGACAAGTTTGCCGACGGCTCCTACGCGCCGTCCCACCTGCGCCAGCCGCTGCGCGAGGTCGTGCGGATCAGGACCGCCATCGCCGGCGCCGCGCTCCAGGCGTTCCGCCCCGACCTGCTCATCGTCGACAAGACACCGCTCGGCTTCGGGCGCGAGTTGGCGCCGGTGCTACCGGTACTCCGGCGGCGGGCGACGTCCCTGGTCCTCGGCCTGCGCGATGTGCTCGACGAGCCCGCCGTCGCCAGTCGCCAGTGGCGGCGCGAGCGGTGCACGGAAACGGTGCGCGACCTGTTCGACGAGGTGTGGGTCTACGGGGACCAGGACGTCCACGATCTCGTCGCTGTCTGCGGCATGCCGCCGGACGTGGCTGCGCGCTCCCACCACCTCGGGTATCTCGGCATCGGACGTCCCGCCGCCGATTCGGCACGACCCGTCCCCGGCCCCTACGTCCTGGCGCTCCTCGGCGGCGGCCGCGATGGCGCCCAGTTGGCCGACGCGTTCGCCGCCGCCGCCGGTCCGGCCGACGTCACGTCCGTCATCGTCACCGGGCCGTACCTGCCAGACGAGGACCGTCGTCGCCTACTCGCTGCTGCGCAGCGGCGCGCCGACCTCGTCGTCGTCGACTTCGTGCCCGATCTGTCCGGCTGGGTGGCTGGCGCGTCGGCAATCGTGGCCATGGCCGGCGCGAACACGGTCACCGAGTTGCTCGGCAGCGACGTGCCCGTCCTGTTGGTGCCCCGTGTGCGGCCACGCCGGGAGCAGATGGTGCGAGCCACTGCGCTCGCCGGCCGCGCCGTCGTCGACGTCGTCGATCCGGACGCGCTGGCTCCTGACACCATCGCCGGCTGGGTGACGACCGCGATCGGGCGCCGTGTCAAGCGGTGCGGCCTGGCCATCAGCGGCCTGGAGCAAGCAACGGCACGCGCCGGCGCGCTGCTCGCCGCAGCGCCCGTCGGGCAATCGTTGGTGGTGCACGATGTCGCCGTGTGAGGACGCCGGGCGCACCGGCTACGTGGTCAAGGTCTACCCCCGCTTCTCCGAGACGTTCATCGTGCGCGAGATCCTGGCCAGGGAGGCGGCCGGCGAAGACATCGCCATCGCCAGCCTGCGCCCCACGAGCGACGCCCGCTTCCACGACCTGCTGGCCAAGGTCCGGGCACCCGTCTCGTGGATCGCCCACGATCAGCGCAGCGCCTCCCGTTTGTGGGAGGCGCTGCGCCAGCTCCCCGACCTCCCAGGTGCGCACGCCGCGCTCCCCGAGCTCTTCGCCGAGGATCACGACGTCGCCGTGCAGGCCGTCACGCTGGCCGGCTGGGCCCGTGCCGAGCGCATCACCCACCTCCACGCCCACTTCGCCTCGCTTCCCGGCCGGACGACGCGCCTGGCGGCGCGACTGGCCGGCGTGCCGTACTCAGTCACCGCCCACGCCAAGGACCTCTTCCACGACGACGTCGACCGCGCCCGCCTCGGCACGGTGCTCGCGGACGCCCACCACGTGATCACCGTCAGCGACCACAACGTGCAGTGGATCGGCGACCGGTTCCCTGCCGCTGGCGAACACGTGCACCGCGTGTACAAC
>JALZMG010000381.1 GCA_030858325.1 Actinomycetota bacterium
GCGCGAACCCGCGCACCGAGCCGACGCTGAGGACGAAGAGCACGGCGGCACCGATCACCGACACGAGGTTGGCCGCGAGAATCGTCCGCCACGTGGCCTTGAAGCTGCGTGCCGAAGAGTTGCGCAGCGTGCGCCCGTGGCGGACCTCGTCCTTGAGCCGCTCGAAGTAGACGATGTAGCTGTCGACGGTCATCCCGATCGACACGATGATGCCCGTCACGCCGGCCAGCGTCAGCGCGTAGTTCGTCGTCTCGGAGATGAACGCCGAGGCGCTGTATACGAGCAGACCCCACACCGCCATGCCGGCCAGCACGAGCACCGTCAGGTAGCGGTAGAACACGACGAGCAGCACCAGCACGAGCGCGATGCCGACGAGCCCGGCGAGCACGGAGGCGCGTAGCGAGTCCTTGCCCAGCGTCGGCGAGACGGTCTGCACGGTCGCCGGCTCGACCTCGACGGGGAAGGCGCCGCGGTCGATGACCCGGGCGAGTGAACGGGCCTCGGTCTCGTCCATCCCGGTGATCGCCACCGACCCCTGGAAGCTCGGCTGCTGTACTCGCGGGGAGGACTGGATGATGTCGTCGAGGACGATCGCCAACTGCCCGCTGGGGCAGGTGTCGAGACGGTTGAAGCACTGCAGGGCGATGGCGTTCCATGCCGCCTCGCCGTCGGAGGAGAGGTCAGCGTCGACGATCCAGCCCTGGGCGCCGGAGAACTCGACCGCCGCGCTGTTACGGACAAAGATCTCACCCGAACCGCCCGTCGGGCCGACGAGGCACTGGCTGCCGTCGAGTGCGCGCAGCAGTTCCTGACCGCCCGCGTCCGGCGCCGGTGGTGGGGGCACCGGCGGCAGTGAGTCCGGGATCGTGCCGACCGCCGTGTCCTCGGTCGTGGCTGGCGTCGTGGTGTCCGGACCGCTTTCCACCGGCGCTTCGACGCTCCGCGGCACCGTCGTTGGCGTCATTCCCGGACGGGCGGGCGGGGCGAAGCCGGCCGGCGTCGCCGGCGTCGTCCCGGTAGCCGGTGCCGTCGAGGCGACGGCTGTGTCCGGGGTGGACGCCGACGTCGGTGCGCTCGACCCCGGAGTCGACCCGCTGGCAGGCGTGGTCGCGCCCGGCTCGGTCGAGCCCGTGTCCGTCGACGGGAGCAGGCCGCACTGGAACACGGGGCGGAAGGTGACGATGCCGGACACGTCGGCGGCGTCCAGCGCCTCCTGCTGGTCCTTCACCCCCGGCAGGTCGACGACGATGTTCGAGCCCTCGACGCGCACGTCGGGCTCGGCGATCCCCGTGCTCTCCAACTGATCGCGCACGAGATCGCGAATGACGATGAGGTCGTCTTCGGAGGCGTCGTCGATCGGGCGCAGGATCACCGACACGCCACCTTGCAGGTCGAGCCCGAGGACCGGAGTGTTGCCCACGGCGAGGTTCAGCCCGACGAGCGCAACGGCGACGCCGACAATCCCGAGGAGGGAGATCCAGAGGCGGCGACGGATCATCCGGCGTCGTCAGCCGCACCGGCGGCGGCGCCCGGCCCGGACGCGCTGTCACCCTGCTTGCCACCGCTGCCGCTGCCCCCGCCGCGCATGGATCTGGCGCGCTTGGCGCCGCCGACCGCGCTCGCCTTACTCCCGCTCGTCCCGCCGCTCCCCCGGCTTCCGGTGCTGATCGCCGCGTCGTCGGCGACGTCGTCGACGTCGTCGTCGGCGACATCGGCGTCGGCGTCGGCGGCCACGCTGTCGGGGCGGGCGTCACCGGAGGCCGTGTCGACTTTGCCCTGGATCGCCGCCTTGGCGACGCGGATCTGCACGTCGTCGTCGATCTCGACCCACACCCGGTCCTCGTCGAAGCCGGTGATGAACCCGAACATCCCCGACGTCGTGATGATCTCGTCGCCCACGTCGAGTGAGGACTGCATCGCCGCCTGCTCACGCATGCGCCGGCGCTGCGGCCTGATCATCAGGAAGTACATGGCCACCGGGATCAGGAGGAGGATTCCGAGCTGGGCGACTGCGGCGCCGCCTCCGCCCGAGGATTCTTCTGTGGCCAGCGTGGTGAGGAAGTGCATCGTGTCCCGTGTTCTCGAAGCGGAGGCCCGGAGCCATCCGGTGCGGCGGGAAAGCCTACCGAGGCGCTACGCCGGGCGGTCGGCGCCCATGCCCGAACATCAGCTCCACACGGCGAGCACGTCGTCGACGACCCGGTCGAGCGTGCCGGCGGTGATGGCCGCACGCAGCCGCTCCATCAAGGCCAGCGTCCACGCCACGTTGTGCAGGCTGAGCAACCGTGAGGCACTCGGCTCGCCGACGGCGAACAGGTGGCGCAGATAGCCACGGGAGTGGCGACGGCAGACGTCGCACGAGCACGTCGCATCGACGGGCTCGTCCTCGTCGGCATGACGCGCCGCCTTGACGTGCAGTCGTCCGGCCGACGTGAAGGCGGCGCCGTGGCGCCCGAGCCGGGTCTGCATGACGCAGTCGAACTGGTCGACGCCGGCGGCGACAGCCTGGGCGAGCGAAGCCGGGTCGCCGACACCCATCAGGTATCGCGGCCGGTCGACCGGCAGTTCGGCGAGGGCGGCGGCCAACGCCGGCATCATCTCGGCGCGCGTCTCGCCGACGGACAACCCACCGACGGCGTAGCCGTCGAAGTCCAACTCGACGGTGCGCCTGGCGCTCTCGGCACGCAGCACCGGATCGGTCCCGCCCTGGACGATGCCGAACAGCGACTGCCCGTCGCGCCGGTGCACCGCTCGCGCGCGCGCCGCCCACGCCGCCGTGCGCTCGACGGCCAGGCGGATCGTCTCCGGCGGGCTGGGCAGTGGCGGGCAGACGTCGAGCACCATCTGGATGTCGGCCCCGAGCAGCTCCTGGGTGTGCACGGCCGACTCCGGTGTCAGCCGGTGCGACGAGCCGTCGTAGACGCTGCGGAACGTGACGCCGTCGTCGTCCACACGCGGCTCTAGCGAGAACACCTGGTATCCGCCGGAGTCGGTCAGCGTCAGCCCACTCCACCCAGCGAACGCACCGACTCCCCCGAACCGGGCGACCACGTCCGCGCCCGGCCGCAGCATGAGGTGGTAAGTGTTGGCGAGCACGATCTCGACGCCGAGCGCCTCGTAGTCGGCGGCGCTGAGGTACTTGACCGCGGCGCGCGTGCCGACGGGCATGAAACACGGCGTGTGGTAGATGCCACGGGCCGTGCGCACGACTCCGGCGCGCGCCGCGCCGTCCG
>JALZMG010000389.1 GCA_030858325.1 Actinomycetota bacterium
CGGCGATCCTGCGTGACGTCCTCGCCGGCATCGACGGCGCCGATCCCGCGGTGCGGCCAGCGTCGTAGAGTCCGTGGACTGACGAGGTATCTGGGCGCGCAGGTTCTCGAAGCTGAGAACGTGCGCGCCCAGTTCATGGGCCGGCGCACAACCTCGGGCTAGGTGTCCTGGGCGTAGTACTCGCGGCCGAGGTGGGTGATCTGGTCCTCGCCCATCATCCACCGCAACGTGTTCTTCAGCTTCGTGTGCTGGATGAACAGGTCGTGCTCGGGGTAGAGCCCGGGCGGCGTCTGCGGACTCTTGTAGTAGAAGCTCAGCCACTCCTGGATGCCGCCCATCCCCGCCCGCTGGGCGAGGTCGGAGAACAGCACCAGGTCGAGCGCCAGCGGCGCAGCGAGGATCGAGTCGCGACAGAGGAAGTCGACCTTCAACTGCATCGGGTAGCCGAGCCAGCCAAAGATGTCGATGTTGTCCCAGCCCTCCTTGTTGTCGCCGCGCGGCGGGTAGTAGTTGATGCGCACCTTGTGGAACACGTTGCCGTACAGCTCGGGGTGCTTGTCGGGGGAGAGGATGTGCTCGAGCACGCCGAGCTTGGACTCCTCTTTGGTCTTGAAGCTCTCCGGGTCGTCGAGCACCTCGCCGTCGCGGTTGCCGAGGATGTTCGTCGAGTACCAGCCGGACAACCCGAGCATGCGCGCCTTGAGCATCGGGGCGAGCACCGTCTTGATCAGCGTCTGGCCGGTCTTGAAGTCCTTGCCGGAGATCGGCAGGTTGCGATCGGTGGCGAACTGGCGCAGCGCCGGCGTGTCGACGGTCAGGTTCGGCGCGCCGTTGGCGAACGGCACCCCCTCCAGCAACGCTGCGTACGCGTAGAGCATCGACGGAGCGATCGTCGGGTCGTTGGCGTCGATGGCCGCCTCGAAGGCTTCGAGATCCATGTGCGCCGGGCCAGGCTCGATGAACACCTCGGTCGACGCGCACCAGATCATGACGACACGCTCGACGGCCTTGTCCTCGCGGAAGCGGTTGATGTCCTCGCGGATGGCATTGAGCATCGAGCGCTTGTCCAGCGACCCCTGCACGTTGTCGGCATCGATGTTCTTGACGTAGCTGCGGTCGAACGCCGCCGCCATCGGACGCACGTCGCGCATGGCCTCGGAGATCTGCTCGATGTGCCGCCCGGCCTCCAGCACACCGGCGCGTTGGGCGGCGACGTACGCATCGTCCGGGAACGGGTCCCACGCCCCGAACACGAGGTCGTCCAGCCCGGCCAGGGGCACGAAGTCCCTGATCAGCGGCGTCCGATCGTCGGTGCGCTTGCCGAGGCGGATCGTGTCGAGGAGGGCCAGCGATCCGATCGGCGCGGCCAGTCCCCGCTTGACCAGCTCGACGCCGGCGATGAGGGTGGAGGCGACGGCGCCGAGGCCGACGGTGAGCACGCCGAGGCGCCCGTCGGCCGGCCGCACGGTCGGTGCAGGTGGAGTGGTCACGGCCGCGAGGCTAGGTCCTGCGTTCGCATGGCGTTCAGGGCCGCCGCGTTCATTGCCCGCCGCAGCCGACATACTTGGCGCGGCGATGGACGAGACTGCCGCGGCGCGAGCAACGGACAGCACCGACGACATCGTCGTGGCGCGGCTGCGCCGCCATGTTCCCGAGATCGCCGTGCGCTGGGTCCTCGACGAACCGGAGCGCACGTGGCGCACGGTCGAGGGCTCGCTGTGCTTCGCCGACATCTCCGGGTTCACGGCGCTGTCGGAGCGGCTGGAGGGCCGCGGGCGGCGTGGCGCCGAGGAGCTGGTCGACACGCTCAACCGGGTGTTCGGCGCGATGCTCGACGTCGCCGCACGACGCGGCGGGGAGCTGTTGAAGTTCGGCGGCGACGCACTGCTGTTCCTGTTCACGGGTCCCGGCCACGCGACGCGAGCAGCGGCCACCGCCGCCGAGATGCACCGCGGGCTGCGGCGGGCCGCGGACGAGCCAACGGCGTTCGGCCGACTCCACCTGTCGATGTCGGTCGGCGTCGGCAGCGGTGAGATCCACCTCTTCCTCGTCGGTGACCCGCATCGTGAGCTGGTGCTGGCCGGGCCCGTGCTCGACGCCACGATCGTCGCCGAGAACCGCGCCGTGGCGGGGGAGACGCTGCTCGCACCGGCGACGGCCGCCGCGCTCCCGGCGCCGGCGAGCACCCTTCACGGCGACGGGCACCACGGCGTGCTGCGCTGGCGCAAGGCCCCGGCCGCCGTCCCCGAGCGTCCCGTTGCAGCGCCCCCTGCGATCGCCCCCGGCGAGTTGTCGGCGCTGTTGCCGGCGACACTCGCCGATGCGCTCGGCTCCGCCGTCGAGCCGGGACACCGGTCGGCGACGATCTCGTTCATCCGACTCTCCGGGACCGATGCCCTGCTCGAGGAGGAGGGACCGGCGCACCTCGCCGCGGCGCTGGACACCTCCGTGCGTGCCGTCCAGGCTGCGCTCGGCGCCGAAGGCCTGACGTTGCTGACCGTCGACGTCGACTCCGACGGCGCGAAGTGCTTCTGCGCCGCCGGCGTGCCGGCGGGGACCGAGGACGACGAGGGGCGGATGCTGCGCGCGCTGCGCCGTGTCGTCACGGCCGAGCTGCCGCTCGTCGTGCAGGCAGGGGTCAACCGCGGTCATGTCTTCGCCGCCGAGATCGGGGGCACCCATCGCGCCGCCTATTCGGCGATGGGTGATGCCACGAACACGGCGGCGAGGATCGCCGCCAAGGCACCGCCCGGCGCCCTGTACGCCCACCCGGCCGTGCTCGAGCGTGCTCGCACCCGCTACGACTCCGAGCCGGCGGGGCCGTTCGTCTTCAAGGGCAAGTCGGAGCCGCTCGTCGTCTACGCCGTCGGCCCGGCCCTCGGGCTGCGCGAGGACGCGACCGATCAGCACCTGCCGATGATCGGGCGCGACGCGGAGGTCGCCGTCATCCTGGCTGCGATCGCCCGCGTGACGACGGGCGCAGGTTCTGTGCTGACGATCGCCGGCGCAGCCGGGCTGGGCAAGACGCGCCTCGCGCAGGAGACGATCAACACGTCCGGGCTGCCGATGCTCGTCGCCCGGTCCGAGCCGTACGGTGCGGCCAGCCCGTACCACTCATTTCGCGATCCGCTGCGCCGACTGCTCGGCATCGAGCGTGACGATGCGGCGGCGATGGCGACGTCGCTCCTGGCCGCCATCGACCGGTTGGCACCCGAACTGCGCCCGTTCGCGCCGCTGCTCGGCGACGTCGTCCACATCGAGGTCCCGACGACTCCGGAGGTCGAAGCGATCGCCAGTCGCCACCGGCCCGACCGCACCGCCGACATCGTCATCGACGTGGTCCGCCGGGCCCATCCGGGACCGTTGATCGTCGGCGCCGAGGATGCGCAGTGGGCCGACGAGGCGACCGCCCACCTGTTGACGCGCATCGAAGCGGCGACGGTCGAGCTCCCGTGGCTGCTGGTCGTCGTCCGCCGCGGCGGCGACGGCGGCTTCGCGCCCCATGGCGGGGAGCGGATCGTGCTCGAGCCGCTCCCCGACGGCTCGATCCGCGAGCTGACGAT
>JALZMG010000531.1 GCA_030858325.1 Actinomycetota bacterium
CCGGATCCACCGCCGCTGCCAGCGCAACCACCGCCGCTGCCAGCGCAACCACCGCCGCTGCTAGCGCAACCACTGCCGGGGGCGCCAGCACCACGCCCGGCAGCGCCGAAGAGGTCCAGAGTGGCGACTCGCTGCTCGACGAGGTCGTCGCCAACGACGTGGTCAGGTGCGGCGTGCGCGACGACCTGCCCGGCTTCTCCAGCGTCGACGACGCCGGCGAGCACGTCGGCTTCGACGCCGACTTCTGCCGCGTCATCGCCGCCGGCAT
Organism: Actinomycetota bacterium; assembly: GCA_030858325.1. Classification (GTDB taxonomy): domain Bacteria; phylum Actinomycetota; class Acidimicrobiia; order Acidimicrobiales; family Ilumatobacteraceae; genus JALZMG01. The sequence continues at coordinate 269 of JALZMG010000531.1, forward strand.
CCTCGGCGACGCGACCAAGGTCGAGTTCATCGACCTCGCCACCGAGGCCCGGTTCACGGCGCTCCAGGCGGGCGAGATCGACGTGCTCGTGCGCAACACGACGTGGACGGCCAGCCGTGACGGCACGGAGGCGGCCACGTTCGTCCACCCGACGTACTACGACGGCCAGCAGATGATGGTCGCCGCCGATTCCGGCTTCGCCAGCATCGACGACCTCGGCGGGGCGGCGATCTGCGTCGCCGCCGGCACGACGACCGAGGGCAACGTGGTCACCGAGTTCACCGCCCGCGGCCTCGACGCCCCGAACGTCCTGTCCTTCGAGAGCGTCGACCTGATCCAGGAGGCGTTCCTCGCCGACCGCTGCGACGGCTGGTCCAGCGACGGCAGCCAGCTCGCCGGCATCCGCTCCAACTGGCCGGACGGCCCGGAGGCGCTGACGATCTTCGAGGACGTCTTCTCCAAGGAGCCGCTGTCGCCGGCCGTCGCCGACGGCGACACGCAGTGGGCACAGGCCGTGCACTGGTCCATCCTGGCGACGATCCAGGCCGAGGAGTTCGGCATCGCGTCCGACAACGTCGACGACATGCTCGCCGGCGAGAACGCCAGCATCGCCCAGTTCCTCGGCGGCGAGAGCGAGGACGGGACGACGCTGGACACCGGCCTCGGTCTCAGCCCGGACTTCGCGTACAACATCGTCTCCCAGGTCGGCAACTACGGCGAGATCTTCGAGAACAACCTCGGCCAACTCGAACTGGAGCGCGGCCTCAACGCGCTGTGGAGCGACGGCGGTCTGCAGTACGCCCCGCCGTACCGCTGATCGTCCCGGCCCCACTCACCCACTCCCACTCAGGATCAGATGGCGACGACCACGGGTCGGCCACCGCTCTGGCGCGACGTCCGCGTACTCTCGTGGATGTTCCAGCTGGCGGTGGTCGCCGTGGTCGTCGCCCTCGTGGCGTGGATCCTCGACAACTACCGCGTCAACAGCGCCCGGCTGAACATCCCGACGGGACTGGACTTCCTCGACCAGCCGGCCGGGTTCCCGATCCCCTCCAGTAGCTTCCGCCAGACCCAGACGGTCCGCGACGCGCTGATCGAGGGGCTGCAGAACACGCTGCGCCTCGTCGTCACCGGCGTCGTCGCGGCGACCGTGCTCGGCATCCTGCTCGGCGTCGCCCGACTGTCCAAGAACTTCCTCGTGCGCAACTCGGCGCGGGCCTACGTCGAGTTCGTGCGCAACGTGCCGCTGTTCATCCTCTTGATCCTCATGTACACGGCGATCGTGCTCAACGCCTTCCCGGTGCCCCAGGAGTCGTGGACGCTCGGCCCGATCGCCGTCCTCAACGTGCGTGGCGGCAGCGTCTTTTGGTTCGAGGGCGGCAACTGGCGCATGGTCGCCGTCGCCCTGCTCGTGCTCCTCACGCTGTGGCTCGTCGCCCGCTGGCGGCGGCGGGTCGCCGACCGCACCGGCCATCCGGCCCGGACGGCGGTGTACGCGCTGCCGATCGCCGCCGTCGTGCTCGTCGTTGCCTGGGTCGCTGTCGGCCTCGGCGCCAGCGCGCCCGAGCTCGACGGCAGACGCGTCAGCGGCGGCATCACGATGACGCCCGAGTACTTCGCCGCGTTCGCCGCGCTCGTCATCTACACGTCGAGCCACGTGGCCGAGATCGTGCGCGGCTCGATCCAGGCGGTGCCCAAGGGCCAGGGCGAAGCGGCCGACGCCTTGGCGCTGTCGTCGTTCCAGCGGCTGTGGTACGTCGTGTTACCCCAGGCGATGCGCATCGGCGTGCCGCCGATCGGCAACCAGTACCTCAACCTGGCCAAGAACTCCTCGCTCGCCGCAGCGATCAGCTTTCCCGAGCTGACGAAGGTGACGCAGCTGACGGTCGCCAACCGCTCCCCGGCCGTGCCGGCGTTTGCGCTGCTGCTGGCGATCTACCTGGTGCTGTCGCTGATCCTGTCGTTGTTCGTCAACCTGGCCAACCGGCGCCTGGCGATCGTCGAGCGCTGATGGCGAACGCCGTCCTGACCGACGTCAACCCGGTGCCGCCGCCGGAGCCGCTGGCCGAACCCGCCCAAGGCCCCGGCGATTGGCTGCGCCGCAACCTGTTCCGCTCCCCCGCCGACGCCATCGTCACGGTCGTCGCCGTCATCGTCGTCGGTTACGTGCTCTACCGCATCGGGCGCTACGTGCTCGTCACCGGGCGCTGGGAGATCGTGCGCGTCAACCTCAAGCTGTTCATGGTCGGCCGCTACCCGTCCGACGAGCTGTGGCGGATCACCGTCGTGCTGGGTGGAACAGCGTTGCTCGGCGGCCTGATCGCCGGGTTCATCCATCAACGCCACGTCGTCGCCGGCACCGAGCCCGCCGACCGGCCGCTCGGGCAACGGCTGCTGACCGTGTTCGCCCGCCTGTGGCCGCTGATCCTCGGCACCGCGCTGCTGCTCTCGCTGACGTCCACGATCGGCCCGACCGTCGTCGTCGCCGCCGTCGTCGTCGCCGCGATCGCCGGCCGGCTGATCGGCGTGCGGCTGCCGAAGCGCTCGCTGGCATTGCTCGTGCTCGCCGGCATCGTCGGCTTCGGTGTCGCCGTCTGGTTCCTCACCCGGCCGGTCGGCTGGGACGGCTGGGGCGGGATGATGCTCAACATCTTCCTCGCCGTCGCCGGGATCACGCTGTGCTTCCCGCTCGGCGTGCTGCTGGCGCTCGGCCGCCGCTCGAAGCTGCCGCTCGTGCGCGCCGTCTCCGTCGGCTACATCGAGCTGTTCCGCGGCGTGCCGCTGTACGTACTGCTGCTGCTGGGGTTCCTCGCCCTCGGCTTCTTCATCCCGACATGGCTGGATGCCCCCGGCCTCGTCGTGCGCGCCGTCGTCGTGTTCACGCTCTTCACCGCGGCCTACGTGGCCGAGATCGTGCGCGGGGGCCTGCAGTCGCTGCCAAATGGGCAAACGGAAGCGGCCAAAGCGCTCGGGCTGTCGACGGTGCGCACGACGTTTCTGATCGTGCTGCCCCAGGCGCTGCGCAACGTCATCCCGGCGCTCGTCGGCCAGTTCATCAGCCTGTTCAAGGACACCGTGCTGGCGGCCGCAGCGATGGGTTTCCTCGACGCCTCGAACGTCTCCGGCCTGGCCAACGCGCAGGATGCCTTCCGCGGCCAGCGCCTCGCCGCCGAGACGCTGCCGTTCGTGATGCTGCTGTTCTGGATCGGCTGCATCACGATGAGCCGCGAAAGCCAACGCCTGGAACGCAAGCTGGGAGTCGGGACACGATGACGAACGAGGCCACCACCAACGACACAGACGCCGACGTCGTTTTCGCCGATGCCACGCAGGTGGCCGGCTCCGGCGAGGTGATGATCGAGCTGCGCGACGTCGTCAAGCGCTTCGGCAACTTCACGGCCCTCTCGGGCATCAACCTCAGCATCGCCCGCAAGGAGGTTGTCGTCGTCATCGGCCCGTCCGGTTCCGGCAAGTCGACGATGATCCGCTGCATCAACCGGCTCGAGGAGCACGACGAGGGGCGCATCGTCGTCGACGGTGTCGAGCTGTCCCGCGACGTGCGCAACATCCAGGAGGTCCGCCGGGAGACGGGCATGGTCTTCCAGCAGTTCAACCTGTTCCCCCATCTCAGCGTGCTCGACACCGTCACGCTGGCGCCGCGCCAGGTGCGGCACATGCGCAAGCGTGACGCCGAGGAGCTGGGGATGGCAATGCTCGAGCAGGTGCGCATCCCCGAGCAGGCCAAGAAGTACCCGGGGCAGCTCTCCGGCGGCCAGCAGCAGCGCGTCGCCATCGCCAGGGCGTTGGCGATGAAGCCGAAAGTGATGCTGTTCGACGAGCCGACGTCCGCGCTCGACCCGGAGATGATCAACGAGGTCCTCGACTCGATGAAGGACCTCGCCAGCGAGGGCATGACGATGATCGTCGTGACCCACGAGATGGGCTTCGCCCGCGAGGTCGCCGACCGCGTCGTGTTCATGGCCGAGGGCCAGATCGTCGAGGTCGGCACGCCGGAGCACTTCTTCACGGCCCCCCGCGAGGACCGCACCAAGCTCTTCCTCAGCCAGATCCTCTGAAGATCCGGATTCTCATCGCGGATCGCGCGGAGATCTGGCGCCGATCCTCACCATGAACCGCCCATGAACGACACCAGCACCGAGCATCGCCGCATCCATCCGGTCGTCGAGCGCGTCGGCGCGTACGCGTGGCGGCTCGTGGCCATCGGCCTGGCCGTCGCCGGGATCGTCTGGCTGACCGGAGAACTGCTCGTCGTCGTCGTGCCCATCGCCGTCGCCGCGTTGCTGGCGCGGGCGCTCGATCCCGTCGCCTCCCGGCTGTGCCGCCGCGGCTGGAAGCCGGCGCTCGCGGCGGCGGTGACACTCGTCGCCTTCCTCGTCGTGCTCTTCGGGGTGCTCGGCCTGGCCGGGGCGACCGTCGCCCGGGAGCTGGACGAACTCGGCCCGACGCTCAGCGAGGGCCTCGACGACCTGACCGACTGGCTCGTTGAGGACAGCCCGTTCGACGTGTCCCGCGCCGACGTCGCCCGCTGGCGGGACGAGGCCGGCGAGACGCTGTCGGGATTTCTCGGGTCCGGCAACGAGACCGTCGTCACCGGCGCCACCATCGCCGCCGAAGTGGTCGTCGGCTCCCTCTTGATGTTGATCATCGCCTTCTTCTTCCTGAAGGAGGGCCGAACGATGGTCAATGCCGGCGTCCGTGCGTTCGATCCGCAGCGGCGAGACGTCGCCCGGCGGGCTGCGGGCAGGGCGTGGAGCGCGCTCGGCGGGTACCTGCAGGGCGCCGCGCTCCTCGGTGTCGTCGAGGCGGTGGCGATCGGCGTGACGCTGATCCTTGTCGGATCGAGCCTCGTCGCCCCTGTCATCTTGGTGACGTTTCTCGCCGCGTTCGTGCCAATCGTCGGCGCCGTCGCCGCCGGCATCGTCGCCGTGCTCGTGGCACTGGCGACCGCAGGCACCGTCCCCGCACTGATCGTCGCCGCCGTGGTCATCGTCGTCCAGCAACTCGACAACGACCTCCTCGCCCCCGTGATCTACGGGCGGGCGTTACGCCTGCACCCGCTCGTCATCCTGCTCGGCATTGCCGCCGGCGGCTCGCTGTTCGGTTTCGTCGGCACGATCTTCGCCGTGCCCTTCCTCGCCGTCACGCTGAACGTGCTCGACGAGGTCCGCTCCCCCAAATCCTCCTGAACCCCGAGTCAGCGGCGGCGGGGAACGCGGCGGCGCGCCGGCATGATCGGCTGGCGTCGCGGCTGGGCGTCGACGCTGACGTCGTCGGCGCCGCCGAGCTGGTCGGCGCTCAGCGTGACGCCGTCGCGGTCGACGTCGTGGGGCTCGTCCGGTGTCTCCGACACGGCCACGATCTGGTCGTCCTTGGGCGCCTCGTAGATGTCGCGCAGGGCGATCATCGCCCCGGCCATCATCGCCCCCGGCGCGCCGGCCATGCGCCGGCCGTGCTCGACCATGCTGCGGTCGCGAG
>JALZMG010000403.1 GCA_030858325.1 Actinomycetota bacterium
GGACGGCGCCGTACAACACGCCGTCGGTTCCGTCGCTCAGCGCCAGCAGGAGCGCAAACGCGCCCGCACCCGTCGACGACGCCACGACGACCCAGCGCAGACGGGCCTGCCACCACCAACCGCGCAGCACCGCGCCGACCGTGGCCGCGGCGACGAGCCCGGCCCCGACGAGACCCCACCCGAAGCGCCAGTCCCATCCGTCGCTGAAGTCGCGACCGACGAGCGGCGCGGCCCCGAGGAAGATCTCGGGTGTCGCGCGCTGGTAGCTGCGCCCCCAGACGACGCTGACGGCGATCACGGCGAGTCCGCCGCTCCACGCCACCGCCGGCCACGCTCGCGTGGGAAGGTCCCGGCGCGTCATCCTTGCGCGTCGCCGGTGGCGCCGGTCGCCGCGTGGCGAGCGAGCAGCGCTCCAGTCAGCGCGAAGGCGCCCCACAGCGCAGTGTTCGAGGCGGTCGAGATGAGCTGCACGCCCCCGTCGTCGCGGAGGTAATCGAACGTCCGCGAGGCGAACACCAAGACGGCGATCACGCCGAAGCCGGCCGCACCGGCGGAGGCAGCCCAGAGCTTGCGCCCGCCGATCACGAGCAACGCGCCGAAGGCGATCGTCAGCAACGCCCAGAGCGGGTTGAACCAGACGAACTTCAGTTCCCACCGGCGGATGATCGCTCCGTCCTCACCTGTAAACCCGGCGTCGCTGCCAAGCAACGCCACTTCGGATCCGGCGAACGACACGGACCGGGCGACGAACAGGCCGAGTGCGCCGACGGCCGCGGCGACGCATCCGACGATGGTCAGGGCCCGTCGCGCGGCCGCACCGTCGCCGCGGAGAACCCCGTCGACCCCGAGATGACGACCGGCGTCGGTGGCGAAGAGCAGCAGGTGCAGCGCGATCATCATCAGGTACGACCAGGACCACTCGTCGGCCCGGTCGTAGTAGATAACCGACAGCAGGATCGGCACGGTCTGGGCGGCACCGACGAGCGCCACGATCCTCGTGCGGTACCCGGCGATGAGCAGGAGTGCGAGCAGCGTCTCGACGACGAGCACGGTCCAGGCGAAGAAGCCGAAGTTGGGCAGGATGATCTCTTCGGTCACCCACGTGAACGGCGCGAACGTCGAGTTGCGAGTTACCGATGCGGAGTACTTGTAGAGGCCGCCGCCCGTGTCCTCGCCGAACGACGGCGGCACCTTCCAGTGGAGGTTGGCGAGCCACAGCAGCCCGGCCATGATCCGGGCGCCGCCGATCAACCAGCCGCTCGCGCGCTGGTCGAAGCCGGTGACGCGTTGAGGGAGCGCGGACGTCATGACGCAAGCATGTCAGTTGGCGGTGCCGCGCCCGGAACGTTTGGCGAACGTTTCGCCGTTCGTGTCCGGCTGTTGTTCGTTCGGATGACAGTTGCCGCGACCGGGCACGGTGGGGATGCCGTGGTCGGCGAAGAAGCCGTCGAACGTGGCGATCTCGCCGATCCCGAGCCGGCGCATCAGTACGAGGCTGGTCGCCCGACCCTGCCCGGTCTCGGGGTGCTCACGGACGACCCGTCCACCCTCCCTCGTCAGCCACCGGCGCGGCTGCACGACGTCGCACACGCGCAGGACGGCGGCGCGGCGGGAGTCCCCGACACTGTCCGCGCCGGGAGCGAGGCTGTAGAGCACCGTCCGGCCGATCTCGTACTCGCCGATGAGTTGCTCGAACACCCGTCGTGCGTCGTCGTGATCTCTTGCCGCAGGGTCGACCAAGTCATCGACGAACGACGAGTCGACGAGCACGCGCCGACGCTTCATGACCCGGCCGCCAGCGCGCCCGGCGTCGGGGCACGGTTGTCGACGAGCGGCAGGAGTGCGCGCCGGCTCGTGGCGGCGCGCCGTTGGCGCAGACGATGTTCGATCGTCGCCCAGACCGCGAAGGCGGCCCCGACGACGGCCCAGCCGGCCACGACGTCGACGACCCAGTGCTCGGCAAGGTAGACGAGCGACAGTCCCATCGCGACGGGAAACGCCAGCATGACCGCGCGGATCCACCGACTCCGGACCCAGGGGAAGAAGAACACGACGATCATCAAGGAGAACGCGGCGTGGAGCGACGGCATTGCGGCGATGCGGTTCGCCCAGTCGCGTCCCGTCTCCCACGTCGCCTCGAACGACTCGAGCCCGAGGTGACTCCAGCCCCGGCCTGTCGGCCGGACCACCGGCGCCAACGCGTCGAGGCGGATCTGGCGGTCCCCTCCCGCCGCCATCCACGGGGGCGCGGTCGGGAGGAGCACGAAGCTGAGGCAGGCGATGAGCAGCACTGTCGCCAAGCGGCGCATCAACCGCACCCACTGGTGGCGGTCCGCCAGCCAGAGCACGGCGAGCACGGCGACGGGGAGCACGAAGTGCGTCGCGTAGACGACGGACGCGGCGACGTCGTACCAGCGAACCGTGTCGGAGGAGAGGAACCGTCGCTGCAGCCACACCGTCGGATCGGCGCCGAGGAACAGCGCGCGATCGATGTTGCGCACCGACTCGACCTGCAGCGGCATCCCCAGGCGATCGGCTGCGCCACGTGTCTCGTCGTAGGCTAGCCACATCGCGATGTACAGCACGAGCGCGCTCGCCAGTTGACGCCAGCGGTACCACGGACGCCCGACCTGGCCGATCACGAGCAGGATCACGACCGAGATGACGACGGACACGCGATCGATGATGATCCCGTTGCGCACGAACGAGATGGCGTAGGCGAGCCCGTACACCACGAACAACGCCAGGCGGACGAGCCGCCAACGATCGGCCGGCACGAAGCTGGCGACGCCCCGCGACGCATCGACGCTCAACTGTGCTGCTCCTCGGCGACGCGGTCGAAGACCTCGCGGGCGACGTCGGGGCGGCGGGTGTACACGCCGTCGATGCCCGCTTCGGCGAGTTCGCGCAATGCGGCGGGATCGTCGACGGTCCACGTGAACAGCGCCGTGCCCCGGCGATGGGCCGTCTCGATGCGCGCCGCATCGAGTCGGCCGCCGTCGTACGGTGGCTGACCGATCGGCGAGGCGGCGCACCACTCCGTCGTTCCTTC
>JALZMG010000534.1 GCA_030858325.1 Actinomycetota bacterium
GCGGATCATGGACCTGCTCGAACAGCGCGGCGTCGTCGGGCCGAGCGAGGGTTCCAAGGCCAGGGCCGTGCTGATGACCGTCGAGGAGTTCGAGCTGCTGCAACAAGCCGGCCGCGAGTAGCGAGCCCATCGCCCATCGCTCATCGCTCATCGCTCGGCGGTCGGGGGGCGTCGGTAGCCTGATCTGCCGTGTCGTTGCGGTTCTACGTCGAGACCCTCGGCTGCCCGAAGAACCAGGTCGATTCCGACAAACTGGTCGGCACGCTGCTCGCTGACGGACTGGCCCCGACCGAGCACGTCGGCGACGCCGACCTTGTCGTCGTCAACACGTGCGCGTTCATCGACGCCGCCCGCCAGGAGAGCATCGACACCGTGCTCGCGCTGGACGAGCAGCGGCGTGCGGGTTCGCGCCTCGTCGTCACGGGTTGCCTGGCCGAGCGTTACGGGAACGAGCTCGCTGCGGCGCTGCCGGAGGTCGACCACGTGGCCGGGTTCGGCGTCAAGCTGTGGGCGCAGTCAGCGCCGGAGTCCGAGCCAGGCGATGGGCGCAAACTGATCCCGGTCAGCTCGACGGCGATCCCGACGCTCGACCTGCTCAACCTGCCGCGGCCGCGATCGAGCAGTCCGTGGGCCTACGTCAAGATCGCCGAGGGCTGCGACCGCTCCTGCGGGTTCTGCGCGATCCCCTCCTTCCGTGGCCCACAGCGCAGTCGCGCGGTCGATTCGATTCTCGCCGAGGTCGACGCCCTGGCGGCCAAGGAGATCGTGCTCGTCGCCCAGGACCTGGCCTCCTACGGCAAGGACAGGTCCCGACACACTGCAGACGGCGTCAGCACGATTGTGCCCCTCGTGCGCGCGATCGTCGCCCGCGTCGAGCGGGTCCGCCTGCTGTACCTCTACCCGAGCGACCTCAGCGACGCGCTGATCGATGTCGTGTGCGACTCCGGCGTGCCCTACTTCGACCTGTCTCTGCAGCACGTCAGCAAACCGCTGTTGCGCCGGATGCGCCGGTGGGGCGACGGCGACCGCTTCCTGCGGCGCATCGAGGACATCCGCCGGCGCCAGCCGGAGGCCGCGTTCCGCAGCAACTTCATCGTCGGTTATCCCGGCGAGACCGAGGCCGACCACGACCACCTGCTGGCGTTCGTCGAAGCGGCGCAGCTCGACTGGTGCGGGTTCTTCGCCTACAGCCGCGAGGACGGCACGTACGCCGACGGCCTCGACGGGCAGGTACCGGCGACGCTGATGGGGGAGCGGCTGGCCGAACTGACCGAGCTGCAGGACGCCATCACCGCAGCCAGGCGCGACGAGCTGATCGGGCGCACGCTCGACGTGCTCGTCGACGCGCCCGGCGTCGCCCGTTCGCACCGGGAGGCGCCGGAGATCGACGGGATTGTGCACGTGGGGCATGATCTCGCCGTGGGGGAGATCGTTCCGGTCGAGATCGTCGGCGCGCTGGGGCCCGACCTCGTCGCCGCCGGCGCCTCGACCGACGAGACCGAGTAGTCATGGCTGTTGATCCCGGCGCGCTCGCCACGTGGGCCAACGCCATCACCGTCGGCCGCCTGCTGCTGTCGCCACTGATGTTCTGGGTCATGCCCGACCATGACCGCGGCGCGTGGATCGCATTCGTGCTGTGGTTCCTGCTGTGCGTCAGCGACGGCATCGACGGCTACATCGCCCGCCGTCACGGTGCCACCCGGTCGGGGGCGTTCCTCGACCCGCTGGCCGACAAGGTCCTCGTGCTCGGGGCGATGTTCATGCTTGTCAACCAGGACGTGTTCTGGATCGTTCCGGTCGCCGTGATCGGGGTGCGCGAGTTCACGATCAGCATGTACCGCACGGTCGTCGGTTCGAAGGGGGTCAGCGTGCCGGCCAGCCGGATGGCCAAGTACAAGACGCTGTGCCAGCAGCTCGCCGTCGGCTTCGCGCTCCTGCCGTTGACGGCGCTCGACGCGACGTGGCTGTGGACGGCGTTCCTCTGGGTCGCCGTCGTGCTCGCCGTGTGGAGCGGGCTGCAGTACCTGCGTCACGCCCGCACGGCGCAGCCCGAAGCCGCCCATGCGATGTGAGTTCTGTCCTTCCGGATCTGCCGAATCCAGCAGGTTGGAAAGGACAGAACGGGGGAATCGTGCGCTGTGACGTCCTGGCGATCGGCACCGAGTTGCTGCTCGGGCAGATCGTCGACAGCAACTCGGCATGGATCGGCGAGCAACTGGCAGCGAACGGGATCGACTCCCTGCAGCAGGTCAAAGTCGGCGACAACGTCGAGCGCATCGCCGCCGTGCTGCGGCGCCTGCTCGCCGACGCCGACGCCGTGATCGTGTGCGGGGGGCTCGGGCCGACCCACGACGACGTGACTCGCGACGCGCTCGCCGCGATGATGGGTGTCGAGCTGGAGCCGGACGAGGTCGTCGCCGATGTCATTCGTGGCCTGTTCGCTGCCCGAGGTCGAGTGATGCCGGTCAACAACTTGCGTCAGGCGCTGGTCCCCGCCGGCGCAACAGTCATCGCCCAGACCCGCGGCACGGCGCCCGGCCTGATCTGTGCCGTCGGGGACCGCGTCGTCTATGCCGTGCCGGGCGTGCCCCACGAGATGAAGGACATGCTCGAGCGGGCCGTGCTTGCCGACCTGCGCAGCCGCATGGGCGGTGCCGCCGTGATCGCCAGCCGCACCCTGAAGACGTGGGGGGAGAGCGAGAGCGGGCTCGCCGAGCGGCTCGCCGACGTCATCGAGCGCCTGGACGACGACGGCGAGGCCACGCTGGCTTTCCTCGCTCGTGGCTGGGAGGGGCTGGAGGTGCGCCTGACGACGCGCCGGCCGACCGCAATTGCGGCGACGGACGTGCTCGACCGCTGGGACGCCGAGGTCCGCCGGCGTCTCGGGCCGCTTGTGTTCGGCGCGGACGGCGACTCGATGGAGTCGGTCGTGCTCGCCGGACTACGCCGTCGCGGCCTGACGCTGGCCGTCGCCGAGTCGGTGACCGGCGGGCTCGTCGCCGCCCGGCTGACGGCGATCCCCGGCGCCAGCGACGTGCTGCGC
>JALZMG010000425.1 GCA_030858325.1 Actinomycetota bacterium
CGCCAAGGCGCTCGCCGGCAAGGTCGTCGTCAGCATGGCCAACGCGCTGGTACGGGTGGGACACGAGTTCCAACCGCTGGTCCCGCCGCGCGGCAGTGTCGCCGCCCACGTCCAGGCCGCCGTGCCCGGGTGCCGTGTCGTCGCCGCGTTCCACCACCTGCCGGCCAAGTAGCTGGGCAACCTCGGCGCGCCGATCGACTCCGACGTGTTGATCTGCGGCGACGACCCGGAGGCGGTGGAACAGGTCAGCGCAATCGTCAGCAAGATCCCGGGCTGTCGCCCGCTCGACGCCGGCGAGCTGTCCAATGCCACGGCCATCGAGGCGTTCACCGCCGTGTTGTTGCAGTTGAACGTCCGGTACCGGACGCGTGTGGCGCCGAAGCTGACGGGCATCAAGCGCGATCCACGAGCGGCCGCGCCGGTGCCCGAGCCCGCCGGTGCGCCGGCCGGCCAGTCGTGACGCCGCCGTCGTGACCGCGGCACTGCGGCTCTTCGACACGGCGCGCCAGGCTGTCGTGGCGTTCGAACCGAACGACCACGTCCTCATGTACACGTGCGGGATCACGCCCTACGACGCCACGCATCTCGGCCACGCCGCCACGTTCGTCGCCTTCGACGTGCTGCAGCGTCGCCTGATCGATCGCGGACACACCGTGACGTGCGTGCGCAACGTGACCGACGTCGACGACCCGCTGTTCGCCAAGGCCCGCCAGCTCGGGGTGCACTACCTCGACCTGGCGGCGGGCGAGGAGGCCCGCTTCGAAGCGGACATGACTGCCCTCAACGCGCTGCCGGTCGCGTCCAACCCGCGGGCTTCCTCGGCGATCCCCGACATCCGTGGCTTCATCGGCATGGTGCTCGACCGCGGGTTCGCCTACCAGGCCGGTGGGGCTGTGTACTTCGACGTGTCCAAGTTCGACTCCTTCGGCACCGTCAGCAACTACACGGAGGACAAGATGCTGGCGCTCGCCGCCGAGAACGGCGGGGACGTCGACAACCCGGACAAGCGCCATCCGCTCGACTTCGTCCTGTGGCAGCCGTCGGCGCCCGACGAGCCGTCGTGGGAGACGATGTGGGGCCCAGGACGCCCGGGCTGGCACATCGAATGCAGCGCGCTGGCACTGCGCGAGCTGGGGACGACGATCGACCTGCACGGCGGCGGCGCCGACTTGATCTTTCCCCACCACGAGTGCGAGCGGGCGCAGTCGGAGGCGGCGACCGGTGCGCCGTTCGTGCGCCACTGGATGCACACCGGACTGATCGCCAAGGACGGCACGAAGATGTCGAAAAGCCTCGGCAACCTCGTGTTCGTCGACGCGCTGCGGCGGGAGTGGGACCCGATGACCATCCGCCTCGGCATCGTCGAGCATCACTACCGCACCGGCTGGGAGTGGGACGACGACGTGATGCCCCGCGCCGCGAAGCGCCTTGCGGCATGGCGGTCGTCGCGCGGTGGCCGACCCGGTGACGTGGTGGCCGACGTGCGTGATGCGCTCGACGACGACCTCGACTCGCCGCGCGCCGTGGCCGCCATCGACGCCGCCGCAGCAGCCGGTGAAGACGTCGGCGTGGCCGCCGGCCTCATCGGCGTCGCGCTCGAGGCACGATGAGTCGGGCTGTCGTCGGGGCACGTTCGTGTCACACTCATGTCAATCGTCATCGCCGTGGTGTCGCACCCACGGCCTACCATGCGCCTCATGACGACGCCAGGTGCGGGCAAGGCCCAGGAGCGAACGCGGCGCGTCGCCGGTCCTGTCGTGCGGCGACTGTGGCGCATCGAGCGCACGGGCTTCGAGCGGCTGCCGGCGCAGGGTCCGGCCATCCTCTGCCCGAACCACATCTCGTTCCTCGACTCGATGTTCTTGATGTTCACCCTGTCGCGCAACATCAGCTTCGTCGGCAAGGCCGAGTACATGGACTCGTGGAAGACCAAGCACCTCTTCCCGGCACTCGGCATGATCCCCATCGACCGCTCCGGCGGCGCCAAGTCTTCCACCGCGCTCGACGCCGCTGAAGCGGTGCTCCGTCGCGGCGAGCTGTTCGGCATCTTCCCCGAGGGCACCCGCAGCCGCGACGGCGCGCTGTACAAGGGCCGCACCGGCGCCGCCCGCCTGGCGATGGCGGTCGGCTGCCCGATCTACCCGGTCGGCGTCAGCGGCACCGACGCCATCCAGCCGCCCGGGGCCAAGGCGCCCAAGCCGTTCACGTCGTGCTCCATCGAGATTGGCCGCCCGATCCGCCCGGAGCGCTACGCCGGTCGGTCCGAGCCGCATCTCGCGTGGCGGTCGATGATCGACGAGGTGATGTTCGAGGTCCGGGAGATGACCGGCCAGGAGTATCGCAACCGCTACGCCGGGGAGACGGCCGACTCCTACACGGACCAGCGGGCCACTGCGCGGCCCGGCTCGGTCACCGACGAGGTCCCGGCCACGTCGGGCGAGCTGGTCGGCGCCGGCGTCGGGAACTGACCCAGTCACTGACCGGCTGACTTGGTGGCCGGGCGAAACAGGCCCGCTCGGGGTCGCGCGGCGACTCGTAGACTCGATCGGCGATGAGCCAGATCACGATCTCCCTGCCAGACGGTTCGGCGCGCCAGGTGCCCGCCGGGACCACGGCGGGGGACCTGGCCGCTTCCATCGGGCGGCGCCTGGCCAAGGCCGCGGTCGCCGCCACTGCCGACGGTGAGGAGGTCGACCTCGGACGCCCGCTCGACGACGGCGCCCGCGTGTCGATCATCACCGCCGACACGGAGGCGGGACGCCACGTGCTGCGCCACTCCACGGCGCATGTCATGGCCCAGGCCGTCACGCAACTGTTCCCGGGCGCCAAGTTCTCGATCGGCCCGGCCATCGAGCACGGCTTCTACTACGACTTCGAGCTGCCCGGCGGGCGCACGTTCAACGACGACGACCTGGTCGCCATCGCCGCGACGATGCGCGAGATCATTGCCGCCGACCAGCGCTTCGAGCGCTCGGAGGTCTCCGCCGAAGAGGCGCTCGGCGTGTTCGCCGACCAGCCGTACAAGGTCGAGATCATCCAGCGCGTCACGGCGGCCGATGACGGTGGCGATGCGCTGGACGCAGGCGAGTTGGCCGCGGGGAGCACGATCAGCGTGTACCGCAACAGCGACGACTTCGTCGACCTGTGCAAGGGCCCGCATGTGCCCTCGACGGGGCGACTCGGGCACTTCCAGCTGCAGAAGGTCGCCGGCGCCTACTGGCGGGGCAACGAGAAGGGCCAGATGCTGCAGCGCATCTACGGCACGGCGTGGGAGTCGGCGGCGGCCTTGCGGGAGCACCTCGAGCGTCTCGCCGAGGCCGAACAGCGTGACCACCGCAAGCTCGCCACCGAGTTGGACCTGCTCAGCTTCCCGCAGGAACTCGGCGGCGGGTTGGCCGTGTGGCATCCCAAAGGCGCCATCGTCCGCAAGCTGATGGAGGACTACAGCCGCCAGCGTCACGAGCGCGGCGGCTACGAGTTCGTGTACACGCCGCACGTGTCCAAGGCCGCGCTGTTCGAGACGAGCGGCCACCTCGCCTGGTACGCCGACGGCATGTACCCGCCGATGGAGATGGACAACGGCACGTACTACATGAAGCCGATGAACTGCCCGATGCACTGCCTCGTCTACAGGTCGCGCCAGCGCAGCTACCGGGAACTGCCGCTGCGACTGTTCGAGTTGGGCACGGTGTACCGCTACGAGCGCGCCGGCACGCTGCACGGGCTGATGCGCATCCGTGGGTTCACCCAGGACGACAGCCACATCTTCTGCAGCCCCGAGCAGGCACCGGACGAGATCGCCTCACTGCTGGGCTTCGTCATCTCCGTCCTGCGCGCGTTCGGCTTCGACGACTTCGCGTTCCGCCTGTCGACGAAGGACCCCGACAAGTTCGTCGGCACGGACGAGGGCTGGGACGAGGCGACGGCTGCACTGCGCCAGGCGCTCGAGCGCGACGGGCTGGAGTACACCGTCGAGGAGGGCGACGCCGCGTTCTACGGTCCGAAGATCGACATCGACGTGCGTGACGCGATCGGCCGATCGTGGCAGCTGTCGACGATCCAGTACGACTTCAACATGAACGAGCGCTTCGGGCTGGAGTACGTCGGCGCCGACAACGGCCGGCACCGCCCGATCATGTTGCACCGGGCGCTGTTCGGTTCGGTCGAGCGCTTCTTCGGCGTGCTCGTCGAGCACTACGCCGGGAACTTCCCGACGTGGTTGGCGCCGGTCCAGGTGCGCGTGTTGCCGGTGGCCTCGCCGCACGAGGAGTACGCGGAGAAGGTGGCCGACCGTGTGCGCGCAGTGAGTGGACGCGTCGACGTCGTCCATGCGTCCGACGGGCTGGGCAAGCGGATCCGCACGGCCAAGCTGGAGAAGCTGCCGTACATCCTGGTCGTCGGCGACGACGACGTGGCCGCCGGCACCGTCGGCGTCAACCGCCGTGGCGCCCAGCAACCCGAGCGCGGCGTCGACGTCGGCGCGTTCGTCGAGCAATTCGCCGACGAGGTGGCGGTCGCCGCCGCCGGGGCATTGTCGGCCTGAGCACAGGTGACGCCGCTCGAACAGCTCTGGAATGGGTGGCGGTCGACGTATGTGACGACGGGCGGCGCCGCCGGCCGCGTGCGCGCCGACGATGTGGCGTCCGGGCGGGGGAGCGTGTTCAGCCGCATCCTCCACTCGGGGCTCCCGGACGTCGACACCCACATTGTGCATCGCGGGCAGACCGCGTTCGCCTTGCTGAACGCGTTTCCGTACTCGGTCGGGCACCTGCTCGTGCTGCCATACCGGGAGGTCGCCGAGCTGGAGGACCTGGCGGAGGCGGAGACCGCCGAGCTGTGGCCGACCGTCACGGCCGCGGTCGCCGCCGTGAAGCGGGCGTTCGACCCGGAGGGTGTGAACGTCGGCATCAACCTCGGTCGTCCAGCCGGGGGCAGCGTCAGCGAGCACCTGCACGTCCACGTCGTGCCGCGCTGGACCGGCGATGCCAACTTCATGACGGCGACGGCCAACACGCGCACGTTGCCCGAGGCGCTGCCGGACACGGCCGCCAAGCTGCGCGCGGCGTGGCCGGCGCCGGGACCGGCGCCTTGACCCGGGCCGCACGGTGTCGACGCTCGTCGCCGGGTGACCGCTCGTAGCCTGGCGGCGATGACCGAGCACCGGCTGCACGACGACCGTTCCGGCGACGAACCGCCGGCGCTGCAGCAGGCGGCGGAGGAATCGCCCGCCACGCTCGAGCGGCCGCCGGCGGAGCATCGCGACGAGTTGCCGGACGACTTAAACGCAGCCGGCTACGCCGGCCCGTACCGCTTCCCCGACAACTCGCGCCGGCGGATCCCCGGCGTGATCTACCTTGGCGTGGCTGCGGTGTGTGTCGTCGTGTGGGTGCTCGGCGAGGACGGGGCGGCGTTCGTCAACGACGGGTTCCTGTGGGCCGCCGCCGCGCTGGTCGTCGTCGCGGTGATCTCGATCACCTCCGGGTGGCGCATGCACGTCGACGAGAAAGAGGCGCTCGTCGCCGCTCAGCAGGCCGTCGGCTTCCCCGTTGGCCACGCCTCGGCGCAGCAGGTCTGGCGTGGCCTGCGCAGCCGCCCGACGTGGCGCGTGCTGTGCTACTCGACCGAGGACCCGCCCACGCGCCGCGGGCTCGTGCTCGTCGATGCCGTCGACGGCCGCGTCGTCGAGCACCTCGTCGAGGACAACCCGGAACGCTGGTCGGCCGCGCCACCCACGCCCCCCGACAGGGTCTGACGCGTCCTCATCCTCGGATGGTTGAGGTGGGGTCAGTCGTCGGCTGCGGTCACCGCGGCGATGCGCCGCAGCGCGGCGCCGGCGTCGAGGGCGTGGCCGCGCAGCTCGTCGAGCGTGACATCGTCCCAGTCGTCTGACCGGCGAGCCTCGATCGCCGCGGCCACGGCA
>JALZMG010000431.1 GCA_030858325.1 Actinomycetota bacterium
AGGGCTCGGTGGACGGGACCGGCTCGATGAGCTGGGCGTGCGCATCGACACGCGGTTCGTGCCGGCGTCCAGCGACGGTGCCGACCAGGAGCGGGCCAGCGGTCTGCTGCACGTATCGGCCAAGGCCCCCGACGAGCGGGCCGTCGGCCGGGCCTTCTCCTCTGCGGCGATCGAGCTGGCGCTCGCCAACATCCCCGGCTTCTTCGCCACCAGCGCGCCCGGGCCGGCCTCCGCCTACGGCGTGTACTGGCCGGCGCTCGTGCCGGTCGAGGAGGTCGACCACACCGTGGTGCTCGACGACGGCCGCCGCCTCGTCATCGAGCCGGCACCGACGGGCCCGCCACCGGCGCCGTCGATCGAGGCCCCGACCGTCGACGCTGCGCCGATGTCGATTGCGCCGGGCACCGTGCTCGGAACCCACTTCGGCGCTCGTTCCGGCGACAAGGGCGGCAACGCCAACGTCGGCATCTGGGCCCGCGACGACGCCGGCTACGCGTGGCTGGCCGAGCACCTGACCGCCGACCGCCTGCGCCAGCTGCTGCCGGAGACGGCCGACCGCCCGATCCACCGCTACGAACTGCCCAACCTCCGCGCACTCAACTTCGTGCTCGTCAGCTACCTCGGAGAGGGCGTGGCCTCGTCGACGTCGTTCGACCCGCAGGCCAAGGGCCTCGGCGAATACCTCCGCTCCCGCCGCACCTGACCCCGAAGATCAACGCCTGAGCACCGTTTCGCGCGTCGGACACGCGAAACGGTCGTCAGGACGTCGCCCGGACCTCAGTCGCGGTCTTGCCACGTGCAGACGCAGATCTCGTTGCGCTCGGCGTCGGCGAGGATCCAGAACGCGCGGGCGCGCTCGTCGCTGACGAGGTGGCCGCCGGCGGCGATGGCCGCAGCGATGCGCTCCTCGGCGACGTCGTGGGACAGCGTGACGTCGACGTGGATGCGGTTGCGCTGCGGGCGGGGCTCGTCCATCTGCTGGAACCAGAATGCCGGGCCGATGCGCGCCGGATCGACGATCGCCGCCGAGGCGCCGTCCACGCCGTGCTCGTCGACGTAGCCGAGCACGGCCCGCCAGAACGGCAGCACGGCGGGGATGTCCACGGCGTCGATGGCCACCTCCAGGGCCTGGGTGGCGAAGGGCTCGCTCGTCGCGCCGGCGGTGGCGGCCAGCCGGGCGATGGTCGCCGCCAGCTCGACGTCGCGCTCGGTGAGATGCCCGACGGCGTGGGTTGTCAAGGCGACGTGGACCATGCCGGGATAGCGCACGTCGAGGTCCGGGTGGTGGCCGGCGGACTCGGCCGCGGCGGCGATCGCCGTCACCAGATCGGCCGCCGCCTCGAACGAAACCATCCGGTAACAGGCTTGGATGCGTCCGAGCAGGTAGCGCCAGTCGGACAGGTCGTCGCGCGCGGCGAACGCGAGCGCGGAGACGGGCGTGACCACGTCGGCCACGATACGACCGCGAATCAGTTCAACAGGCGGTAGCCGAGGCCGCGCACGGTGACGATGTGGCGGGGGTCGTCTGGGTGGTCCTCGATCTTCACCCGCAACCGGCGGACGTGGGCGTCGACGAGCCGGGAGTCGCCGAGGTACTCATAGCCCCACACCCGCTCCAAGAGCTGGTCGCGCGAGAGCACGGAACCGACGTGATCGGCGAACTCGCACAGCAGCCGGAACTCCGTCTTCGTCAGGCTCAGCTCCCGCCCTGCCTTGACGACGACACCCTGCTCGCGACGCACTTCCAGATCACCGAACCGGTTCGCCCGCGGCGCGGACGTGCTCTCTCGCAACTGCACGCGCCGCAGTAGCGCGCGGATTCGGGCAGCCAGCTCCTTCGGGATCACCGGCTTGGTGATGTAGTCGTCGGCACCGGCCTCCAAGCCGGCGACCAGGTCGTAGGTGTCGGTCTGGGCGGTGATGATGATGATCGGCACGATGCTGCGGGCGCGCAGGCTGCGGCAGACATCGAAGCCCGACATGTCCGGCAGGCGCAGGTCGAGCAGCACGAGATCGGCTTCGTGGTCGGCGAAGGAGGCCAGGCCGGACACCCCGTCGGGGGCGCCGCGCACCCGGTACCCCTCGTCCTCCAAGGCCATCGAGAGCGCGAGGCGGATCTGATCGTCGTCTTCGATGAACAGCAGGGAGTACACGGCCCGGCCATTGTGCTCGTTTGTTACAGGAATCGCACACGGCCCGCGTTGCGCCGTCACACACGATCAACATGATGAGGAGCGTTCACGCTGCCCCGGTGGGGTACCTCCCTCCCCCTGGTGCCTCACCGGCAGCGGTGAACCCACTGTTTCGTGGGCCTCCTGCCACACTGACACCGTGCGCCGCCGGATGCGACTGCGAACCAAGGTCACTCTCGTCTTCGGCCTCATCGCGCTCGTCGCCACCGTTTCCTTGACTGTCGTCACGTACGCCTTCGCTCGTTCCTCCCTGCTCGACCAGCGCCTCGACGTCGCCCGCTCGCAGGCCGTCGCCAACGCCAACCGCGTCCGCGACGAGTTGCGCTTCTCCGGTGTGACGAGCCTCCGCGAATTCTTTCCCAGCGGCGGCATCCGCACCGAGGAGGACGGGTTCGCGTTCATGCGCCTGTCCGCCGAGGAGGGTGACGTGGCGACGACCGGGCAGCGGATCACGGAGATGTCGTTTCCGCCGGAGTTACGTCGCACGCTCGGACAGGGAATGTCGGCCGTGCAGGTCTACGACTTCGGCGGGGAGAGCTTCGTCGCCGTCGGTGTCGCCATCAGCGAGTTCGATCTTCAGTACTTCGAGGCGTTCGAGCTGGCCCCGACCGAGCGGACGCTGAACGCCGTCCTCTTGGCACTCGTCATCGGCTCCGGCATCACCGTACTGCTGGCCGCCGCCGCAGGGTGGTGGACCAGCCGCCGGCTGCTGCGTCCGCTCGGGCGGATCACCGACGCCGCCGGCGCCATCGCCACCGGCGGCTTGGACAGCCGCGTCGCGCTGGAGGGTGACCCGGATCTCGACCGCTTGGCGGAGTCCTTCAACGGGATGGCCGACGCCGTGCAGGCCCGCATCGAGCGGGAAGCGCGATTCGCCTCCGACGTCAGCCACGAGCTGCGCTCGCCGATCACCGCTCTCGCCGCGGCCGCGGAGGTCATCAACGGTCGTCGCGGCGAGCTGCCGGATCGCACACAGCAGGCGCTCGACGTCGTCGTCGGCCAGGTCCGTCGCTTCGACGCCATGGTCATCGACCTGCTCGAGCTGTCGCGCATCGACGCCGGCGCCACCGACGTCCACCGCGAGGAGGTGGAGATCGAGGCGCTGTGCCGGCGCATCGCCGCGCGGAGCGGGTTCTCGACGCTCCCTGTCGATCTGGCCCCCGGCGCTCCGCGCACGGCATACCTGGACAAGCTGCGCTTCGAGCGCATCCTCGCCAACCTGCTGGAGAACGCCGAGCATCACGGTGGCGGTCCCCAGCGCATCTCCGTCGAGCCGACGGACGGATCGTTCGCGCTCGTCGCCGTGGAGGACGCCGGGCCCGGGGTGGCGCGCGGCGAGCGGGCGCGCATCTTCGAGCGCTTCGCCAGAGGCAGCGCAGCGCGCCACCGCATCGGCACCGGGCTCGGCTTGGCGCTGGTTGCCGAGCATGCCGCAGCCCAAGGCGGCGAGGCGTGGGTGGAGGACCGGCACCGCGGTGGCGCCCGGTTCGTCGTGCGGATCCCGTCTGGACCGCTGCGATGAGGCGGCGCCTCCTCGTTCCCGCCGGCGCACTCGTCCTCGCTGCCGGCTGCGGTTTCAGCGCCGATCGCGAGGTGCGCGAGATCGGCAGCGAGAACCTGTTCGGCCT
>JALZMG010000432.1 GCA_030858325.1 Actinomycetota bacterium
CGGCGACGCCGTCGTCGGGGCCGAGGGCGGGGCCGCCGGCGCCGACCGCTCCGCTCCCCCACCGTTGTCGTTGGCCGGCGCCGCCGGCCTCGGGGCGTCGCTGCGGTAGTCGGCGAAGAACTCGCGCCACGTCTCACCGACGGAGCCCGG
The DNA here is from genome assembly GCA_030858325.1 of Actinomycetota bacterium. Classification (GTDB taxonomy): domain Bacteria; phylum Actinomycetota; class Acidimicrobiia; order Acidimicrobiales; family Ilumatobacteraceae; genus JALZMG01. The sequence continues at coordinate 151 of JALZMG010000432.1, forward strand.
ATCCTCCTGGAAGCGCTCGTACATCTCCTCGACCAACCACGAGTTGGTGCCGAATCCCGGATCAGTCGACGAGGTCGCAGTCATCGCGATCCAGGGTACTGGCACGTTCCACCACGCTCGCCAAGCCTCACTACAGTCCTGCCTCAGTGCGACCGCCGACGACCGACAAGATCCGCAATGTGGCCCTGCTCGGCCACGGCGGAAGTGGCAAGACGACGCTGATCGAAGCACTTCTCCACCGGGCCGGAGCGATCCCCCGAGCCGGCCGGGTCGAGGACGGCACGACGGTCTGCGACACCGAACCGGAGGAGACGAAGCGGGCGATGTCGCTGTCGCTGGCACTGGCTCCGTTCGAGTGGCAGGCGTCCGACGGCGAGACGTACAAGGTCAACGTCGTCGACACGCCCGGCTACGCCGACTTCGGCGCCGATGTCGACGCCGCGCTGGCGGTCGTCGATCTGGCCGTGATCGTCGTCAGCGCCGTCGACGGGATCGAGGTCGGCACCGAGCTGGCGTGGGCGAAGTGCGTCGAGGCCGGGCTGCCGCGCCTCGTGTTCGTGACCAAGGAGGACAAGCCGCGCGCCGACTTCCAGCGCGTCCTCGATCAGTTGCGGGCCTCGTTCGACGGCAGCTTCGCGTTGCTCGAGCTGCCGCTCGGCGAGGAGGAGAGTTTCCACGGCGTCGCCGACGTCTTGACCGAGCAGGGCTTCGAGTACGACGGCGATGGCACCCATCACACCGAGCCGCTGCCCGCCGACGTCGCCGAGCGCGAGCACCAGCTGCACGACGAGCTCGTCGAAGAGATCGTCGCCGGCGACGACGAGCAGCTGGAGCGCTATCTGTCCGGTGACGTGCCGACGGCCGGCGAGCTGGAGCGCACGCTGGCCCACGAGGTGCTCGACTGCAGCGAGTTCCCCGTGCTCGTCGGTTCGGCGGCGGCCGGCGTCGGCATCGACCGGCTGGCCGACTTCATCTGCGAGATCGGCCCGTCGCCGGCCGACCGGCCGACGACCGTCACCGCCGGGCCGGAGCAGGTGCCCGTCAAGGCCGATCCGAGCGGCGAGCCGTTGCTGTACGTGTTCCGCACGCTCGCCGACCAGTTCGTCGGCCAGGTATCGCTGTTCAAGGTGCTCAGCGGCACCGTGCGCGCCGATGATCGCCTCGTCAACACGGCGACCAACACGGAGGAGCGCCTGCACGGCTTGTTCCACTTGCGCGGCAAGGAGCACCTCGGCGCCGAACAGGTCGTCGCCGGCGACCTGGCGGCGGCGGCGAAGTTGGCGGCGACGCCGACCGGCTCGACGCTGGCACCACGCCATCGCCCGGTCAAGGTCGCCGGCCCGCCCCCGCCGTCGCCGTCCTACGGGTTGGCCCTGAAGCCGATCACGCAGTCCGACGACGACAAGCTGTCGGGCGCGTTGCACCGGCTGTGCGCGGAAGACCCGGCACTCGTCGTCGAGCGTCACGAGGAGACGGCGCAGACCGTGTTGCGGGGCACGGGCGACACGCACCTCGCCGTCGCGCTCGAGCGGCTGGCCCGCAAGTTCGGCGTGAACGTCGAGACGGAGGGCGTGCGCGTGCCGTACCGGGAGACGATCTCCGGGTCCGCCGAGGCTGACGGCAAGCTGAAGAAGCAGTCCGGCGGGCACGGGCAGTACGCCGTCGCCAGCCTGCGCGTCAGCCCGGCCGGACGCGGCCAGGGTTCGGAGTTCGTCGACTCGATCGTCGGCGGGGCGATCCCGCGCAACTACATCCCCGCGGTGCAGCGCGGCGTGGAGGAGGCGATGGCCGGCGGCGGCGTGCACGGCTTTCCCGTCGTCGACGTGCGCGTCGAGTGCTACGACGGCAAGTACCACTCGGTCGACTCCTCGGACATGGCGTTCCGCACTGCCGCCGCGCTGGGGCTGAAAGAAGCGCTGCACAAGGCCGGGCCGGTGGTGCTCGAACCCGTCGCCGTCGTGACCGTGCGCGTGCCGACCGCCAGTCAGGGCGACGTGCTCGGCGACCTCAACGCGCGCAGGGGACGGGTCAGTGGGACGAACGTGCTGGACGACGGTCGCCACGAGATCATTGCCATGGTCCCCGCCGCCGAGATCCAGCGCTACGCGCTCGACCTGCGCTCGATGACCGGCGGGCGCGGCACGTTCGAAGCCGAGCACGACCACTACGACGTGCTCCCGGCCCACCTCGTCGGCGCGCTGACTGCGAAGAACGCGTCCAAGGGCTGATGGCCGACGAACGGCGGCAGACGACCGTCCGGCTGCTGACCGCGTTCGTGATCGGGTTCGTCAGCCTGACGCTGGAGATCGCCTACACCCGCGTCGTCTCGTTCAAGCTCTTCTACTACTACACGTACTTCGTCATCGGCCTGGCCCTGCTCGGACTCGGCGCGGCGAGTGCGGTCACGGCGTTGTCGGCTCGGCTGCGCAGCATCGACACCGTCCGGCTCGTGCGCGTCGTCGGGCCGTTGGCCGCTGCCGTCGGGCTGGTCGGCTACGTCGTCGTCGCCAGGCTGCCGACGGATGTCAACCTCATTTGGGCCGGCACGACCGGCGAGGCCGTCGGTCAGGTGGCGCGACTGTTCGTGCTGTCGACGGCACTCACTGCGGTGTTCTTCGCCGTCGGCCTGATCATCGCCTCGCTCTTCGTGGTCGAGGTGCGCAATGTGCGCCGGCTGTACTTCTGGGACCTCCTCGGCGCCGCGCTCGGCTGCCTCGTCGCCGTCC
>JALZMG010000438.1 GCA_030858325.1 Actinomycetota bacterium
CCGCCAGACCCAGCACCCCAGGGCCGTTGGTGAGGATGTCGGCCAGCTGCGACGGCGTGACGTCGATGTCGCGCAGCAGGCCGCTCACCCCCAGCACCAGCCCGCCGCCGACGAGGGCCACGAGGTACGCCCGGTAGGCGACGTCGAACCACTCCAGCTCACCCAGCCGCCGCGCCCGCCGGGTCCGTCGCAGTTCGGCCACGATGCTCGACATGCGGCGGCGAACGCTACTGCCGCGCCGGTGCGGTCGTCCCGGACTCCACCCGACGCGCCCTCGCCGCAGCGCATCGGAGGTTTTCCGTGCAACCGAGGGTTTGGCGGCCCCCGTCAGGTCAGGAAAACCCCCGGTGCGCGAAAGCCTCGGATGATCGGGGGTTCCTGCGGGGGATGCCCCGCAGGGAACGCTCGGGAAGCGCGCGTCGGGGGATGTCGCGACGTCTCGGCACCGGGTGGGTGGCTCCATACTGCGGGGCGTGGACGTCGAGGCGGTGCAGCTGTTCTCGGCGCTGCTCGCGCTGCTGACGCTGGGCGGTGCCGTGCTGCTCGTGATCGTCCGCCTGGTTGCCGGCCGCAGCTCGGCCGCCGCCGCGCTGGTCGCCGCCGCCGATGACGCCGCGCTGTGGGTCGCCTTCCTCGTCGCCGCCACGGCCACGGCCGGCAGCCTGTACTTCTCGGAGGTCGCCGACTACGTCCCGTGCCGCCTGTGCTGGTTCCAGCGCATCGCCATGTACCCGCTGGTCGTCATCCTGCTCGTCGCCGCGCTCCGCGGCGACCGCAGCGTGCGCTGGTACGTCGTGCCACTGGCGGCCATCGGCGCGGCCGTGTCCACCTACCACTACGCGATCGAGTGGCGGCCGTCGCTCGAGGGCGGGGCCTGCGGCGTCGGACCGTCATGCGCCGACATCTGGTTCCGTGAGCTCGGCTTCGTGACGTTGGCCTTCATGGCGCTGTGCGCTTTCCTGACCATCCTCGTGCTCGTCGCCGTCCCCCGACGCCATCACCACCGCAGCTCCCGCCGCCCCATCCGCCCCATCCGCCCCATCCGCCCCAAGGAGACCACATGAACCGCTCCGGCCGCTCCCGCACACCGTTCGTCATCGCCATCGTGCTCGTCTTGGTGGCCGCGCTCGCGCTCGTCGCCGTGCTGCTGTCCGGCGGGGACGACGAGGCCGTCGAGACGCCGGTGACGACGGCGGGTGCCGGCGGTTCGAACGGCGCCACCGACGACGCTGGGACGGGGGCTGGTGCGCCGACCACCGCGGGTGACGACGCCGCGCCGGCCGGCCAGGTGGACCCTTTGGCCGCTGTCGTCGACGTCGAGGGCGCGCCGCTGGCGGTGCTCGAGGACCCCGACGCCGACGATGCGCTGGGGATCATCCCGCCGACGCTGCGCGGCACCGATTACAGCGGCAACCCGGTGGAAATCGTGCCTGGCTCCGGTGGCCGGCCGAAGCTCGTCGTCGTCCTGGCCCACTGGTGCCCGCACTGCAACGCCGAGGTTCCCCGACTGATCGAGTGGCGTGACTCGGGCGAGATCCCGGCGACGCTCGACGTCGTCGCCATCAGCACCGCCGCCAACCCTGAGCGGCCCAACTACCCGCCGGGCGAATGGTTGGCCGGCGAGGACTGGCAGTGGCCGGTGCTTGCCGACGACACCCCGACCGGCGACCAGTCCGCGCCGTCCGCGCTGGACGCGTACGGCGTCTCGGCGTTCCCGTTCTTCACACTGCTCGACGCCGACGGTCGCGTCGTCGCCCGCCGCTCCGGCGAGATCCCGATCGACGAGCTGGCCCAACTCGTCGCCGGAGTCGCCTGAAAAGACCGAACTGTCCTTTCCGATCTGCCCGTCCGGGCCGGTCGGAAAGGACAGAACGGTCTGGTCAGCGCCAGGCGGTCGGGACGGCGAGGTGGTCGGTGACGGTGGCGTCGTCACCGAACACGACGAAGCGGTCGAAGTTGCGCAGGAACCAGCGGTCGTGGGTCACGGCGACGACGGTGCCCGTGAACTGCGCCAACCCCTCCTCCAGCGCTTCGGCGGACACCAGGTCGAGGTTGTCCGTCGGCTCGTCGAGCAGCAGCAGCGTCGCGCCCGAGATCTCCAGCAGCAGGATCTGAAAGCGCGCCTGCTGGCCCCCGGACAATGTGTCGAACGGCTGCTCGGCAGCGCCCTGCAACTCGTAGCGGCGCAGCATGCTCATCGCCGGCCCGCGCACGACGTCGTGGCGGAACAGGATCTCCAGCAGGGCGCGACCGGTCCATTCGGGGTGGGTGTGGGTCTGGTGGAAGAGCCCCGGTACGACGCCGGCGCCGAGGCGCAGCGAGCCGTCATGGCCGATCGCCTCGTCGCCGCGCAGCAGCCGCAGGAAGTGGCTCTTGCCGACGCCGTTGGGGCCGAGCACGGCGACGCGTTCGCCGAACCACAGCTCCAGGTCGAAGGGGTCCGTCAGGCCGTGCAGTGCCAGCTGCTCGGCGATGACGGCCCGCTTGCCCGTGCGCGCCCCGCCGAGGCGCATGTCGATGCGCTGCTCGTGCAGCACGCTCGGCCGCTCGGTGCGGGCGTCGAACTGCCGCAGGCGGCTCTCCGCGGCCTTCAGGCGCGGCGCGAACACCTCGGCGAAGCTGGCCCGGCGCCGGAACTCGGCGACGATCGCCTCGAGCCGGCGGCGTTCGGCGTCGTAGAGGGAGCGGTCCTTGGTCAGCTTGTCGAGGTGCGCGCGACGCGCGTCGGCATAGCCGGCGAACCCTCCGCCGAACGACCACGCTCCCTCGGCCTCGACAGTGACGACCTTGGTCGCCGTGGCCGCCAGTAGCTCGCGGTCGTGGCTGACGTAGAGGACCGTCTTGCGCGTTGCGCTCAGCTCCCGTTCAAACCATCGCTTGGCCGTGACGTCGAGGAAGTTGTCCGGTTCGTCGAGCAGCAGCACGTCGTCATCGCCGCGCAGCAGCACCTCGAGGGCCAGGCGCTTCTGCTCCCCGCCGGAGAACGTGCCGAGCGGGCGGTCGCCGACGTCGCGCAGCTCCAGCCCGACGGCGCGGGTGATGCACTCGCCCCAGTGCACTTCCAGGTCGTAGCCCCCTCGGTCGCCCCAGTCGGCGAGCGCGGTTGCGTACGCCATCGGGTCGTCGGCCGCCGCTCGCTCGGCAGCGGCCAGGCGCGCCGCCGCAGCACGCATCCCGGGCGGAGCCAGCGACACGAGCAGCTGGCGCACGGTCCGTGGCCCACCGGCGGGGTCGTCGTTGGTGCCGACGAGTTGGCGCATCACACCCACGCGACCGTCGACGGTCAGCGTGCCGGCCGTCGGTGTCAGCTCGCCGCCGATCAGGCGCAGCAGCGTCGACTTGCCGACGCCGTTCGCCCCGACCAGCGCCACCCGCTCGCCGTCGCCGACGGAGAAGCTGACGTCGCGCAGCAGGTCGCGCCCGCCCGGCAGCCGCCAGCCGACGTGGCTGGCCTGGATCGTGCCCACGACCGTTCGACGTTAGTAATCGTGATCCAGACCCGAACTGTCCTTTCCGATCGGCCCATCCGGGCCGGTTGGAAAGGACAGGTCGGTCTCCGCCTCGGCGTCGCGGAGGATGTCGCGAAGGGGCCGGCCGAGCGCGCGGGCGGCGGCGACGGCGTCGTCGTGTTCCACCTTGACCCGCCCGGCGGCGCGCTTGACGCGCACGGGGTGGCCGCCGACATCGACGCACGCCTCCTCGCGCTGCTGCGGCCAGCGCTCGACGGTCACGGCGCGCAATCCCAGGCTGCCCGTCTCGGCGAGGAGGATCGCTGCCAGGCGGTCGACGTCGACGGGGTCGACCAGCGCGGCCACGGTGTGCGCCGGGCGGCCCTTCTTCATGACGATCGGCGTCGCCCAGGCATCGTGCGCTCCGGCGGCGACGAGCGTGGCGATCGTGTGCGCCAGCACCTCGCCGGTGACGTCGTCGACGTTGGCCTCCAACTGCACGGCCGCCCTGCCGGGTCGAGGGGTCGCCGACGGCGCCGTCGGCGCCCCGACGACGGCCTGGACGCCGTTGGGCCGGCCCGGTGGGTCGGCGCTTCCGGCGCCGTAGCCGATCGAGTCGACGGTCATGCCCGGCAGTGGCCCGAACGTGGCGGCGAGCGCGACGAGGATGGCGACACCGGTCGGCGTCGACAACTCCATCGTCGTGTCGACACCGACGATCGGCACGGACCGTGCGGCCAGCAGCCTGGCGACGGCCGGCGGAGGGTTGGGCAGCTCTCCGTGCGCGGCGCGCACCGTCCCGTGGCCGATGGCGATCGGCGACGAGTGCACGGTGGCGATGCCGAGATCGTGCAGTGCGGCGCACACCCCGACGACGTCGACGAGGGCGTCGAGCGCGCCGACCTCGTGGAACTCGACGTCGTCGGCCGGGACGCCGTGCACGGCGCCCTCTGCGTCGGCGAGCGCGGCGAACACGCGCTGGGCGCGATCGCGCACGGCCTCGGGAAGGTCGGCGGCGGCGACGATCGCCCGCACGTCTCGGGCCCGGCGGTGACGGTGCTCGTGGCCATGAACGCCGTCGTCGTGCGCTCCGTGGTCGGCGGTGACGACGTTGGCCCGGCAGGCGGCGATGCCGCCGCGCTGGACGCGTTCGAACGACAGCGCGTACCCGTCGACGCCGAGCCCG
>JALZMG010000445.1 GCA_030858325.1 Actinomycetota bacterium
CGTCGTCGGCGGGCGCGACGACAGCGCTGTTGGCGACGACGTCGACGACCGAGCGCACGAATCGGCAAGGGGCCGCCAGGCGCTCGCCGAGACATCCGACGACTCGATGCAGGTAGCGCTCGACGTCGGCACGGAGCGGATCGTCCACTGTCTGACTCAGCCGAAGATCGGGCAGTCATCGTCGCCGACGGGGCAGCCGGGGGCATTGGCACGTACGAGCAAGAAACAGTTCGGGCACAGCTGCTCATCCGCCCGCTTCGGCTGCAACCGCTCGGCCGGGTCGCCACGCTCGTCGGGCTCGTCGTCGTCCTCGTCCTCCTCCTCTTCCGCAGTGACCATGCGGTCCTTGAGGATCCGGTCGAGGTCCGCCTCGACATCGTCGGGTGACAGCAGTTCGTCGTCCTCGTCGTCCTCGTCCTCACCGGTGCGCCGCTTGGTCCGCGCAGGTGTGGCGTCGTCGTCGTCGTCCTCTTCGGCCTCCTCGGTGGTCTCGTCGGCGGCGGCGTCGGCGGCGTCGTCCTCGACGACGAACTCACCGTCGTCGGCCTCGAGGTCGTCGACATCGGGCTCTCCCACGATGTCGTCACCCGGTTCGGCGTCGTCGTCGTCGATGGGCTGCTCGTCAGTGGTCACGTCGTCGTCGTCAGCCATCGTGCTCTCTCGTCGTGGGGGTCGCCGGGTCGGGCCAGGTCGCGCCGGAGCCTAGGGCGAGGGTGCCCGTGGCCTGATCACGAGGATCGTGACACAGGTCACGTTTCAGGGACGTCGGCGCGCCTCGGCGCGACGTTCCGACTCCAGCCGCTCCAAGGCCGGCGCCTCCGTCGTCAGGTGCGTCATCGCCTCGGCGACGGCGCGATGGCCGGCCTGCTCGGCGATCAGGCGGTGCATCTCCAGCGCCACCCTCCGGTAGGCCGGGTGGCCCTGCGAGCCGGACCGCAGCTCGAGCATGTGGATCGCCTCGCGGGCGTTGAACTGCATCACGTAGCGCAGGCGATAGGCCATGGACACGGCGTACGCGGCCTGCTCCGGAAATGGGTCCCGCAGCGCCTGGAACAGGTGCGCCGAGCGGCCCATCGCCTCGTCGAACAGCCCGGCCTGCCCCGCCTCATCGACGAGCTCCGGCCGCACATAGCCGTGGTGCGGCGTCAACGCCTGCCATTCGATCGTCAGCAGGCGGTGACGTTGGAGGTCGCGAAAGGCCCCGTAGTCGGAGAGCACGTCGAAGCGGTAGTCGATGCGTTCGAACGCGCGGCCGGGCTTGTGGCGACGGTTCTCCCGCTCGCCGACGTACGCCCGCACGAGCGCCAGCCGCTCCGCCGCGCCGAGCGTGGCGACGCGGTCGAGCAGTTGCGACTCGGGCAGGTCGGTGTGCGGGTAGCAGATCGCTGCCAGCAGCTTGTTCTCGGCGTCGGGGTCGAAGTCGACGAGCGTGACGCTGGGGACGGCGGCTGCGGGCTCGTCGGCGAACAGCGTCTCCACGAGCTCGGCCGTGCGCTGGCGCGTCGTCGCCAGGTAGGTGCTCCACCGGCCACCCCGCTCGGCGACGTCGACGCGCCGCAAGAAGCTGGGGATGACCTTGCGCAGTTCGTGCAGCATCAGCTCTCCGTAGTCCCTGGCCTCCGGTAGTGGGTGCGCGCGCAGCCGGAGCAGCAACGCCTCGAAGCCCTGGCCGCTGCCGTAGATGCCGAGGTTCGACAGCGAGGCCGCCGGCAGCATGCCCCGTGCGGCGTCCAGCGCCTTGGCCCGCGTCGCCTGGCGGTAGACGAACTCGCTGTCGCCGGAGCTGCGCGGCACCGTCGCCCGCACGTGGTCGGTGACGGCGTCGAGCGTCTGGCTGTACGCATCGAACAGCCGGTCCATGTCGCCGACGTAGCGCGTGCCGAGACGGCTGGCGAGCACTGCCGGATCCCGGTAGTAGCGGTACCGGCCGCCGAGCCGGGCGTCGTAGCCGATGTAGCGCGTGCTCTGCTCGAGATAGCTCATCAGCCGGCCCCACTCGAGCAGCTTGGTGAGGATGTTCGACGCCTGCTCGCAGGCCAGGTGGACGCCGCCGAGCTGGGCCACCGAGTCGTCGCCGTACTCGACGAACACCCGCTCGTACAGCTCCTCGGCGCGGCGCAGGCCGACGGTGGCGTCGATGGTCACGTCGCCGGCGATGTCCAGGTCACCGACGAACTCGTCGAGGAACAGCCGGCGCAGGCTCTTCGGGCTGCGGCTGTAGCGGGCGAACAGCGCGCCTTTGACGACTTCGGGAAGGTTGACGAGCGCGAACACCGGACCGTCGAGGTTCGTGAAGTAGCGGCGCAGCACGTCTGCTTCCCCGGGCGTGAACTCCTCGGGGACGTAGGCGGTCACGGCGCAGGATCATACGGGTCGTCGTTCGTCGCCAGCGGGGATGCCCGCTTCACACGTACACGACGGCGGCGTCGGGGCGAATGTCCACGGCGAGCTCCCGGACCCGCCCGCTGGCGACGCCGTCGATCCACAGGTGCATGGGCGACTCGAAGCGCCAGGCGACGTTCCTGCGCGTCGTGATGGAGATCGCCGGGTGCGGGATATGGGTGCCCGTGGGGAGCCGCGGCCGTGCCCTCCACCGGTCGCCGACGGACATCCCGGCGTCGACCTCGACGACGTCGAGCCGGCCGTCGTTCGGATGGGCGCGCGGTGCGACGTCCCAGTCGCCGAGCAGGCCGACGTTCATCACCGCCCGCAGAGGTCCGCGCCACCACCCCAACAGACCGCGACGC